>DATDGH010000880.1:0-3515 GCA_036522215.1 Candidatus Angelobacter sp.
GGGATGAAGCCCAGTCTGCCACCAATTACCCGCTGGTGCGTATCACGAACAACATCACGAAGCACCAGTTCTTTGCCCGGACCCACACGTTCAGCACCATGGGCGTAGCTACTGGAGCCGAGAATGTATCCACTGAGTTCGACGTACTGCCGGGCACAGAAACCGGCGCGAGCACGATGGTAGTGATCGCCAACGGCATCCCGTCGGCAACGGTGGCGATCAGCGTAAACCCGTAGGCGCTGCAAGTGATTTGCTGCGAGGTCGACCTCGCATCACTTTAATAGGCGCAGGTTTTAACTCACGGCATAACTGTTGTAACCAGGCGATAACGCTCAAAATCCGGGTGAATACTCGCGCGTCAACCTGAAGGCTTGAAGTGAGTGGAGTGAGCCCCATCAGATTGGCCCTCAACCAAGCGCCATGCGGCTGACGCTGAATCAGGCAGCCGCTGTGGCTGCCGGTTGCTGTTTCATCATCTCTTCCATCCCTTTCTTCATTTCTTTTGCCGAGGGCTCCGCTTTGTGGGTCCCGACCATCCAGGTGTAGCCATCGGGATCAACAACCGTGCCACAACGATCACCCCAAAACATATCCATTACCGGTCCCTGTGGCGTAGCGCCGAGTTTCGTCGCCTTCTCGACTACTTTGTCGACGTTCTCAACGTATATGTAGAGGCTGGCGGGAGAGGCACCGACACTCTTCGCACTCCGCCTTCCCATCGAAGGACTTTCTGGACCAAGCATTACAGTTGTGCCGCGCAGTGTGATTTCCGCGTGCATCGGCTTTCCGTCGGGGCCGTTCATGATGCCCCGCTTCGTGAAACCAAATGCCTTCTGGTAAAAGCTGACCGCGGCGGGAATATCTGCAACTGTGAGCGCAGCGGAGACTGCGCTATAGGCTTTCTTGTTTAAAGGATCGATCTTCTTCTTTGCCATACCGCTCCTTTCATGCCCGGGGGACATTGTAGCGAAAAGCGGAGGTCGGGAAAAAGTATCTGCAACGGCAGCGCATCGGCGAGATCCGCTAACTTTGTACTCATCCAAGCGCGGATGATGGGCAACCTTGCATTCAACCGCATCGTCGTGACTCGCTACCGCATGCACCTGGAATCGCGCGGACTGGCGGCCAACACGATCAATCAGCAACTGGTACCTCCCCCAGGCTAGGTTTACCTGTCCTGCCGAAAAACCAGCCCGCTACAAAAGCAAACGATTCTGCCCAAGCACAGTTGTTGGAAGGCTAATTTTGCCGCACTTTCGGCCAAGAGTTGCGGTTTGAGGAAGAAGGCGCTCAAAATCATCTTGTAGCAGGAGGGCGAAATGAAGGCGAAATACGCAGCAGTGTATTTGAGATGTTCAACAAAGTCGCAAGAAACGGAAATGCAGGAGATGGAGCTCACAGAATACGTCGCACGTCGTGGATGGGAATACAAAATCTACCGGGACACGGGCCAAAGTGGCGCAAAGGAGAGCAGACCGGCACTTGATTCCCTTCTATCAGACGTCCGCAAACGCAAGGTGGACGTTTTGGTGGTCTGGGCCCTGGACAGGCTCGCGCGATCTCTAAAGCAACTCCTAGCCATAGCGGAGGAATGCAAATCGCTTGGCGTGGACCTGGTTTCCCTGAAGCAAAACGTGGACACGACGTTACCGGCGGGACGTCTGACGTTTCAGGTACTGGGCGCTGTGGCTGAGTTCGAAAGAGAGATGCTCAGAACTCGCGTGAAAGCTGGCCTTGAGATGGCTCGTCGCAATGGAAAGAGACTTGGCCGCCCTGCTTTGCGTCGTTTTGATTCGCAAGAAGTAGCTCAGATCAGGCGTCTCCGCAAAGCAGGGAAAAGCGTTCGCAGCCTGGCCGCTACCTACGGAACTACACAGTACCTCATCAGCAAAGTGAGCCAAGCACGTGCATGAGCGCGTACTGCTCAAAATCAAATCTTTTTTGGAGGACAAAAATGCCGAGTCCAGACCCTCATTTTTCGCACCTTTCGCAGGACGCTAGGGAGGAGGTTTTTGAGCGGCTTCACAAAGCCCTCAATGAGATGGGAAACTACACTCCCCCTGCCAGACAAGGCCCTTATTGGAAATTTTTCTTGTACCAACACCTAGACTTTGAGCCCTGGGCTTTCCACAACGGGCTTGATGATTACTATTTTCCAGCAGTTGAAGAGTGTTTCGAGTCAGTGCTGAAGGAGCTCGGAACTCTTGCTCGAATCGCACTGCTTGATCCCCACCTGCAAACCGAAGTTGTGATTGGGAACTCTGATGTACCGTCGCAAGCCCCTGGCGCTCCAACTTGGGCATTCCCCGTTCATCGGCAAGAGTGGATCAAAGAATTTGTGGATGTACGCCCGGCTACGAGAGTCCTCTTGCTACTTTTTCAACCTGACATCGAGCTTCTACCCAGGGAAGTAGTGACAGAGGACCTCCGACATGAACTCGGACATGCGTTTCTGTATCTGCGCGATCCAGCCAACGATGACTGCGCTGCCGCAGACGAGGAATGGAAGCGCGCTACGCGCATGGAAGATTTCATCAGCTAACAATGGGAAGCTTGTACAAACGTCTCGGCAGCAAAAAGTGGATGATGGCTGCGACCGTAGCGGGCCGGTAAGTCTGCAAAAGCTCACACACTACAAATAAGCGTTTAGCCAAACAACTCCTGGTACGCTGGGAAACAGAAATTCTTGAAGGCCGCTTCCATCTCCCGGCCTCTAGACCTCCGTTGTTCGAGAACTGGGCTGAGGCTTGCCGCGTTCTAGCCGGCTTTGATGAGTCCCGCTTTTGTCGCGAAGAACTCCCGGAGCTTATTGATCGCTTCCTTGCTGTACAGCGGGTTGCGCTCGCAATCGGAAAGCGTGCGGTAAATGCCGACGTGGGTGATGCGCCGTCCGCTATGAATGTTCCATGGGTCGCAATACCGGTCGAGAAGCACGTCCTGCGGGTCGATCACCTCCATGTAGAACCATCCATCGATGATGTTCAGCTTCATGAACGTCCGACCGTAGAGCCATTCCTGCTTGCGGTCAACCTCTTCGAGGATGTCAAGCTTCAGCCGGTCGGCGCACTTTTCCCAATACGCGTTGAGGAAGATCTCTTTCTGCTTGTCATTCCCTTTGTCCTCGTAAAAGTTGTCGACGGGCCAGTTCGTCTGGGTGAGGTAGGTCTTGAGCGTCTTTTTCATGTACGGAACGTTCACGCTCTGGCGCTGCGTGAGCCGGTTAATGATGACCGTGTCCCGGTAGAGCTCGTAGTTCGTCGTCCATTGCGGATGCCCGGCGCTCGCGCCAAAACCGATCTGCGGTGAGATCTCTCTGGACCTTGTCAATGGTGATAGGCGTGACCATCGATTGGCGGGCTTTGCTTTCAGTCTAACAGGCTGCTGAAAAACTACTCCCGATGCACAGTTTTGTGTGATACGAAAAGGCATGCGAGGAGACGATCAGCAGCAGAATCATATCTTCAGTTATTTGTCGCCGGAAGCGCGAGTGCGGAAGGACCATCCGCTGCGTGCGA
>DATDGH010000881.1:0-2181 GCA_036522215.1 Candidatus Angelobacter sp.
GTTGGCCGTTGACTTCGGAGGATTCCCCATAACAGAACTGGGACCGCGGCTACTCCCATTACGGCTCCCAAAGAGTTCGGGTTGCCGAAGATCTCGGCGTGAAAAATGAAATAGGAGATTGCCGAAATGTATACGAGCAGCTCACAGCCCAGCAAGAGTCTGCAGAAAAAACTCGCCTCTCTTCCCCTCACCGCCAGCCGTGCTCCGGTCGAGCCATAGAGAAACAGGAGCAGCAGACTGGTCGCCTTGAGAAAAACCAAGCTGGGGTAGGCTGACACAGCAGCAGACACAAGAGCCGCCAGCACGCAAAAAAATGCCACCAGATGGAATCTCGTGAATGAGTGCTGTTGATCTCTCGCATAAACAACCAGTCCAGCAAGCGCACCGACGGCCAAAACAATCCATCGCCCGGAAGTCCACGCCTCACTAAAAGGTAGGACCATGCCGGCCCACAGGAAAGTCGCGAGCAAGATGGGAAAAAACCGCGCTTGATAATTCCAAATCGCCGCCAGCAGCAATTGTAGAAACAGCAACGTCGCAAGGTCATCGGAGTTGCTGAAATAGGCCGGACGGAAAACTGCGGCGTACACGGCGAACAGGCAGGGTATAACGAACAGGACCGGCACGAAGAATCTGAACCGGTGGTCCTTCATATAGCGGGTCTCCGCTGCGGCAGCACGGCACCAGCCATGCCGGCGGCCCACGCTTCTGGAGAATATTGCTCGATGCGATCTCTACTGCGCTGGCCCATAAGGGATCGTAGCTCGGCATTACGAGCAAGTTCGTCCATTGCGCATGCCAGTTGGCCGACATCGCCGGCAGAAAAGACCCGACCGTTCCATCCGCTCTCGACCAAGTCAGCAACACAACCTGCCGCGCTGGAGGAGACTACGGGTAGACCGCACGCCATCGCTTCATTTACAACCAGGCCCCAGGGATCGGTGTGCGTGGGGAAAACGAAGACGTCTGCGAGGGCGTAGTAAGCAGCCAGATGTTCGCGTTGGGCAAAGCCTACGAGTTGAATCGATCCGGGATTCACAGCCGCTGCACGCTGAAGAAGCGCAAGGCGCTCGGGACCGTCCCCGACGAACACCAGACCCATATGCTTTCTGATCTCTGGCGCCAGCGCGCCATAGGCGCGGAGAAGATCAAAAATACCTTTTTCTTTCACCAGGCGCCCTGCGAACAGAAAAAAGCGAGCCGGTAAGCGCAGATCCTCGCGATGCATGGCGGCTTCCTTACGGATGACTTCGGCTCGCTGTGCGAAGAACTGCGTGTCAACCGCGTTCGGTGCGGTATAAATCATCTCCTCCGGCACGCCGTAATTCCTCAAATACTCCACCGAGGATTTTCCCGGAACCACAAATGCATCGCAACCGCGCAGGAATGTTGTTTTGAGGAATTCTATCAAGGCATAGCGGTTGCGGAAGTCTCTAGTCGTGCTCTCCGTCCACAGACTAAACGGAACGCGAGTTCGTCTTGCCCAAGACATCGATTGCCATGAGGCGAGGTAGTTGTAGCCACCGCAGACGATGAAATCCGGCGCCGCTCGCCGCAGAGCCATTTCGGCGCCCCAGTTCAGTAAAAAACTGTGCCTGCCGACCCGTCGCCTCCATGAAGGAAGCACTTGGTAGGGAAAACGAATCTCAGCTTTGTAAACCAGCCACTGCCGCTGGGTGCGATCGTTTTCCGCCAGGAAGATCACATGCAGATCGATCCCGCGGTGCTGGGCGAGCGCGTTGAAAGCAGGAATCCGGTAGGGCGCAATAATCTCGGTAATCAGTACAACTCGGCGGCTCATGCCAGGCACTCCCGGTAAAGGGCTGCAAGTTGAGCAGCTTGATGCCCCGAGGTAAGACTTTGGAGGATGGTGCGGCGCGCTGCCTCACCGACCTGCCGCCGCAGTTTCAGGTTTTGCAGAAGCAGCGAGAGAGACGCGATTAGTTGTTGCAGGTTGCCCGGGTCGATGAGCCAGCCATTGCTTCCGTGCTGGATGATTTCATCAATCCCCTGACCTCGGCATGCGATCACAGGGTTTTCACTAGACATCGCCTCCAGATACACACAACCCAGCCCTTCGTACCGGCTGGGCAAAGCGAAAAGCACACAGCGGCGCATCGCATCTGCGACCTGCTTTCGACTTTGACGGCCGAGAAAGCGAACTTTGGAGACAATTTTGCA
>DATDGH010000882.1:0-2621 GCA_036522215.1 Candidatus Angelobacter sp.
GCTTATCTTACCTCACCTGTGTTAGAGTATATTCGCTTAAACGCATAGACTTGTCAGGGTTGGCGATGGAAGGAACGCTTAACGTTTTGTTTTTATGTACTGGCAATTCTGCCCGCTCGATCATGGCTGAGGCCATCTTGAGATTTAAGGGGAAACCGCGTTTTGCTGCTTATAGTGCCGGGAGTCATCCTAAGGGCGAAGTGCATCCGGCAGCGCTGCGGCAATTGGAAAGGGCCCGTTTGCCGGTTAGTGGCTTATACAGCAAAAGTTGGGAAGAGTTTGCTAAGCCGGAATCACCGCATCTGCATTTTGTATTCACAGTCTGCGACAATGCTGCGCGGGAAGTTTGCCCGGTTTGGCCCGGTCAACCGATGACTGCTCACTGGGGTGTTCCCGATCCCGCCGGGGTGGAAGGATCAGAGGAAGTGATTGAGCGGGCATTTCGGGACGCCTTTGTGATACTGGATCGCAGGATCGGTCTTTTTCTATGCCTGCCGCTAGCCAGCTTGAATAAGCTCGCCATCCAAAAGCGCCTGGAAGAGATTGGACGAGAGTAAAGAAATCTTGAGTTTGTTGCCTATTTCGGAGCGAGGATGAGCTGCAGGGGATGAGCACGTAAGGTGCGCTAGCTTAGGTCGAGGTCCGCCAGGGTCCGGGCGCGGCTTGAGCGCCCGCGAAAAATTTTTTGGGGGCTGGTTTGGGCACAGTTGAGCTAGTGGATGGAAAAACGCGCATAAATTAGTTATAAGCGGCGCGGGGCCGCATGACAGGCAGAACGCGTTGAAATGGCTCGGCCTCTTAAATCGCCATTAAATCAAAAGTTCTAAAATCGTCCGCTAGGGCCGACCATTTATTTTCTGTCCGTTCCGGAGACATAGGTAACAGAACGTTCCGGAGACATAGGTTACACTTTTGGCCCGAAGGGGTTCTCCAGGGGCTGCAAGGTTTTTTCCTCCAGATCAATATAACCGAGATCGTAATCCATAAAGCTGACCAACCAGATGCCGTGATCGACTTCTTTGACCCCGACGGCCTGGCCAGCAAGGGATGTGCTGAGGTTGATTTTCTTGTTGTACAGGCAAAGACGTCCGCAGCTGGTGACCACAACGGTGCGATCGTGAAACGGGTAGTGAGGTTCCGGGATCCCTAGATAGGGGCGGCAGGAAGCAGAGTAGATCTCGGCCGGATATTTCATGCCGAGGGCTTCATGAGGCCTTTCCTGGTTGAACTCCTGCAGGAAGGCGTCGAACTTGGCTTGCTGCTGCAGGAAGTTGACGCCCGCCGGGCGCGTGGCTTCTTTCTTCAGGGTGAGATGCATGCGCTCGTGGCGGCCGTTCTGCTGGGGATGGCCGGGCCGGATCCGCTCAATGGAGATGCCTAAACGGAGCCACCAGACCGAGAGCTTAGAGAGCTGAAATAGTCCGTGAGGAGAGGCGAAAGGAACACCGTTATCGGAACGGATGGCCTGTGGCAGACCGCGCTCGTGAAACAAGCGCTCAAAGGCGCGAAAGGCGAGATCTTCCCGGTTGGATTCCAGGGCTTCACACAGCAGCAGGTAGCGCGAGGAATAATCCGTGACCGTCAGCGGATAACAATAACGTCTATCGCTGAGCTGAAACTCGCCCTTGTAATCGGTGCACCAGAGATCGTTGGGATGCAGGCCCTCGGACAAAGGCGTCCCTTCAGCACGGCTGCGGCGCCGGGCTATAGGTTGGACCAGCCCGTGGCGATCCAGCACGGCGTGAATGGTAGAGGCAGCGGGAGTCTTGACGGCATGCGGCAGGCGGCGCAGGAGACGCTCCCGGATCTTACGTGCGCCCCAGTGAGGTTTCTCACGCTTGGCGCTGACGATAGCCGCCTCCACTTGTTCCGGTAACTGGTTGGCGTAGCGGAAGGGCCGGCGTGTCCGATCACTTAACCCTTCCAACCCGCACTGCTGATAACGCTCAAAAATTTTGTAGCCGGTCTTGCGCGAGATGCCGAACTCCCGGCACAGCGAAGCCATCGTCTCGCCGTCCTTGAGCCGGATCACAAACCGCATTCGTTCGTCCGTCACAGAACTCTCCTTCCATGGCATCCTCCTCTCCGCCCCCTTCGGGCCGAAAAGTGTAACCCATGTCTCCGGAACGTTCTGTTACCTATGTCTCGGAACGGACAAAGAGACGCACAGCGGCTAACAAATCACTGTGCAACCGATTGTCATTCTGAAAGAGCGCGCTGTCTGCGCGAGTGAAGGATCCAAATCTCCTGACCTTTTTCCGAATCCAACATTCAATTTCTAGTTCGCCGCCCTCAGCAGTGTAGGCGAATTTGAGGCTGCGAGAGAACCTCAAGGAACAACAACCAGGACTTCCTTTGCCTTACGAACGGTGCGCGACTGAGCACGATTTACAATTGCTACAGCACTTCCACGCCACTTGATGAGGCAAGCCTTACCTCGTGAAGAACTGCCAAAACAAGAAAGGGATCAGGTATGCACCGTAAGCAACAACCAGTGACGCCGATTTGAGATAGAAAAATATCCAAGTCGGCCAATTGAACCATTGCGGAGCTTTGACTTCATCTCCCAATTGCTTGCCTTCTTTCTCTTTTTTCCGGAAGTAAATAAACCAAGTAGTTGT
>DATDGH010000883.1:0-1680 GCA_036522215.1 Candidatus Angelobacter sp.
AGAACAGTTCTGCTCAGTGAGAATCAGGCGAATCTCTGCAAAGTGGGGTGTCAAGGCTCCCGCGTCTCTGAGTTTCTCGATTCGCTGCATGATCTCCTGCGATGCCTGATTAATAGCGTGTAAATCGTCGTAAATCCCGACTCTCATGGCGTTCGCTCCTTGTGTTGGTAAAAACCATCGTGTTGAGAAAAACCATCACACGGCGCAATATCTTATGCCGATTATGTTCGGGTGTCTACCAGAAGAGAACCGTCCCCGATGAGCATAGAGTTAGGACGGAGAATCAAGCGGCTGCGGCTGAAGAAGGGCTGGACTCAAGCCGACATGTCTGCGGAAACCAGTTTGGATCGTGCGCATATTTCGGAAATCGAATGCGGGCGAGTGACCGTCAACCTCATCACTCTGCAAACGCTGGCAAGGTGTTTCCAAATGTCGATGTCCAAGCTACTGAGAGGATTGTGAGGGTGTAGAATGCGAAAAGCCCGCAGGCGGTTGCGGGCTTCTTCACAACTCGAATCGTTTTGTCAGCTAAGGCCCAGGTTTGTTCTTTGGCGGAATAATCGGGCTAACGGCGGCGACTACTCGGTATTCGGAAACGAGTATAGGGGTGGTTCGCGCAAAAAGTCAATGGCAGTGGAGTACTCCCATCGGTCGCTTCGCCAGACTGATTGGGGCTAAGAATGGGGAGCATCTCTTGATTGCTCTAACTGGCTATCGTGCTTGTTTCGATGCCAGCTATCAGAAGACCCCTGATGGCTCCCATACCATTGTTGCTGGCTACCTCGCCACAATCGAACAATGGGAGCAGTGGGAAACCAACTGGAAACTTGTTCTCGCTGAGTTCAACGTTCCATATTTCAAGATGTCGGAATTTATTGGACGCCGGGAAGGGGCATACGCGGATGTCAAGTGGAAATCTGAGACCTATCGCGCAAGATTCTTAGCTAAACTCGCGGCTGTGACACGGGATTGGGTGGATGCCAGTTTCGCCACGCTGTTATCACAGCGTGTATTCGATTTTCACAACCTCTTTTATGAATTGGATCAGCACTACAATCCTTATGCACTTTGCGGTCGGGATTGTGGTATTCGGACGATGAATTTCATTCGAGAGGAACGAGACTCGAATCTTCCGATTGATTTCATCTTTGAACGAGGTGACGAGGGACGCGGGATGCTAATGGAAGGCATGTTGGCAGCAGGACTACGCTCACCTGTTTTTAGCAAGCCGCGACCAGATCTAAAAAACCCTCAGGCCGATATTGACGATCCGCCAGTACTCCCTCTACAGGCGTGTGATCTGGTCGCCTATGAAATCGGGCGCGGACAGACAGACTTTAAACTTGGGAAGAAATCGAGGAAATCGCTAGAGGCAGTCGGGCAAATCAAAATACGCAGATGGAACGAGTTGAAAGAGCAGGATGTAATGACCCGCATTAACAATGGGCGTATTCCCCTACGGGACGGAGTTAAACATCTTGCAAATCCAATGCAGTTGCTGAAGCCTACAACCTTCCAAATTACGCTCCCATCGAAATCAAAGCGACCACAAAAGAAAAAATAAAAGCGGGCTAAGATTTAGCCCGCTTTCCCCGCTGCAATCTTCCGTGAGTGTTAGAAGGGCTGCGTCTGGTTTTCTCCCACCTTGCCGGTCAGTTCCTTATAGGTTACCCGCCGACC
>DATDGH010000884.1:0-7274 GCA_036522215.1 Candidatus Angelobacter sp.
GACTGCAAGTGCAGGAACGTCTGACGGTGCAGATTGCAGAAACCATCCAGCGCGCCATCCAGCCCCAGGGGGTTGGCGTGGTGATTGAGGCTCGCCATCTCTGCGTGATGATGCGCGGGGTGGAGAAACAGCATTCCTCGGCCGTCACCTCTCACATGCTGGGGAGCTTCCGCAATTCGCAAAATACGCGCGAAGAATTCCTGTCTCTCATCCGCAATGGGAAGAACGGGAATTCGTTTTAAATCGCTGACGTCGGGCTGCAATCGGTAACGCTGCCGGGCGAGCGCTACGATTCAAGAAAATCGGGTTGGGGCCGACTGTCGGAATCCTTTAGTCAATACCCTTCGTAAGAGTAATAATGATGCCGTGCGGGCAGCACCTTAATGAGGACTACTCCGGTAATAAATCCGCCTACGTGGGCCCAGACGGCAATGCCGCCGGTTTCGTGCCGCGAATAACTCATAGCGGCTGCGGCGCCAGCCAGGAATTGCAGTACAAACCAGTAGCCCAGCACGAGCCAGGCAGGAAGGCGGATCAGGAAGAACGTAAATGCCCAGGTCAGTACACGGGCTTTCGGAAACAGCACAAAATAAGCTCCCATGGCTCCAGCAATGGCGCCGCTGGCGCCTACACTGGGAACGGGCGAGTTGATGTTGAAAAGATAATGGGTAACATCAGCGCCCACGCCGCAAACCAGGTAAAACAACAGATACCGCAGGTGGCCCAACCGGTCCTCGACGTTGTCTCCAAAGATCGCCAGGCCCCACATGTTGACCAACAGGTGCAGCCATGACGCATGCATGAACATCGAGCTGAAGAAAGGAACGATGGCTACGTCCGCCGGCAGGGAACCAGAGAGCCACTGATTGACGTGGCTGGGAAAGAAGGCAAACTGGGTGACAAACATGGCTTCCTGGCGCGGTGTGAGCGTGCTCTCGTAAACAAATACCAGCGTGTTCAGGGCAATCAGTAAATAATTGACGTACGGAGTGGTGGAACGCGGAGCGTCATCACTGATAGGAAACATTTCGTTCGGTCGGCCGTAAGTATGATGCTAGATAATTCGGAGTTACTCAAGTGGATGGTGTTCTGATCATCAATAAACCGCCGGGAATGACGTCGCACGACGTGGTGGCGCGGGTGCGTCGAATCCTCAATGAGCGTTCGGTGGGGCATCTGGGCACTCTGGACCCGTCCGCAACCGGAGTCTTACCGCTGGTCGTAGGCCGATTTACCCGCCTGGCTGCTTTTTACAATGAGGCCGACAAGCGCTACGAAGGCGTGATCCGCTTTGGCATGGCGACGGACACCTATGACTCTGACGGGCAGCCCGTGGGTCCAACGCAGAAAGTGAATTTTTCCCTTGAGCAACTCCGCCAGGCCGCGAACAGGTTCGTGGGGAAAGTTGAGCAGGTTCCACCACCATTTTCCGCCAAGAAAATTGCAGGAATTCCGGCTTACAAGCTGGCTCGCAAAAACCAGGAGGTAAAGCTGGAGCCCAAACCGGTGGAGATCAAAGAACTGGAGATCATCAGCTTTGATGGAGAGTGCGCGCAATTCAAGGCATGGGTCAGCTCGGGAACCTATTTGAGATCGTTGGCTCATGACCTGGGGCAGGTTTTGGGTCCAGGGGCACATCTGGGGAAGCTGACCAGAACCGCGGTTCGGGAGTTTCGCCTGGAAGAGGTGCATACCTTGGAGGAATTGACGGAGGCGGCAAGCCAGAAATTCACAGATATAACGTCTGATAAGAAGTATTATGTAAATACAGAGACCAGGCCCATGGCCTCAGGGCTGGCGCGGCTGTTCCTGCATCCCCGGCTGGTTTTGCCGGAGTTTCCTGCGGTCACTGCTCCGCCGGAGGCCCTGACAAAGATCCGGCATGGAAATGCTGTAAACCTGCCTTACTTTCCTTCGCCTTCGCAGGCGGGTGCGGGCGCGGTGATGGT
Organism: Candidatus Angelobacter sp.; assembly: GCA_036522215.1. Classification (GTDB taxonomy): domain Bacteria; phylum Acidobacteriota; class Terriglobia; order Terriglobales; family Acidobacteriaceae; genus Angelobacter. The sequence continues at coordinate 1,950 of DATDGH010000884.1, forward strand.
GAGGGTGTTTGCGGATCAAGTGCGGCTGGTCTGCCTGGCGCGCCGGGTTGCCGGCACCTTGTTCCATCCTAAGGTGGTCTTGATGTAAAGAAAGCGCGCTACTGCTGGTTCCGTTCGCCGTGCAAAATCGCCTTGAGATCGCCCTTGAACCGCTCAAGAGTGGCGATCCGTTCAGGGGTGGCTTCAAGAATTTCCTGCTTGTGGACGAACACCTTGTGCCCGTCACGCTCAACCAGCGGCCCCAGACTTTCACCCATGCGCCAACCTACGTTCCCCATGATCTGAAGGCCTTCAAGGCCAGGTACCAGGAAGGCAATGCAGCCATCGCGCAGGACGCCGATGGTCTTGGGAAAGCGGTCAAAGGTTTGGAGTTCGAAGCCGGCGATATAGAGCTGCTGGAGTTGTTCGGCGGGGGCAGGCATGGAGGAATCTGGTGATCCGGTGATCGCGCGTGATCCGGTGATCCGACTTGAGTTTTGAAGCGGGCCAAACTTAAAGTCTTACTTTAAGATTAAGGTCCTGGCAGTAAGCGAATCAACTGCCCGATTACGGCGATCACCTGATCACGTGCGATCACCCGATTCTCTACATCTTGTAGCGGCCCAGATCCTCGTCATTCAATCCTTCCAGCCACTTGCGCAGGTCTTCTGCAGAGACGCGATCGGCTGAAGCAGTGGCCTGCTTGGAGTGCTTCAGGACCTCTTCATCCACGTAAATGGGACAATCCAGGCGCAGGGCGAGGGCCAAAGCGTCCGAGGGGCGGGAATCCAGGCTGATGATTTTGCCGTCGCGCTCCATCCAGATCACGGCAAAAAACGTGTCGTCGCGCAATTCGTTGACTACAACTTTGTGGACATGAGTATCCAGGCCGAGCAGCAGGTTTTTGATCAGATCATGGGTCATGGGCCGGGGAGTGGTGACTTTTTCGATCTCCAGGGCGATGGCATTGGCTTCATAGACCCCAACCCAGATGGGCAGGACGGCCTCACTGCCGATGTCCTTGAGTACGACGATCGGCATGTTGGTAACCGGGTCCATCATGAGTCCGCGAATTTTCATCTCCACTTCCATGGCACCCTCCTACTGCAACATCTCGCCTACCAGACTGTTAGGAAAACTCCTTGTCACCAGCACATTAGCATAGGAACCGGTTTCCGGAGCAGCAGAACTTTGCGTTGTGAAATTCAGGGTAATGTTCTGGGAGGTGCGTCCTACAAACTGTCCGCGCGCCTCATTCTTCCCTTCAACCATTACTTCATATATTCTTCCAACACGTTTTTCGTAATTAACTCTCTGGATCTCCCGCTGGCGCTCTTGAAGAACCAGCAGGCGCCTGGACTTCTCCTGCTCAGCAATGCTGTCAATCATGCTCAGGGCGGGTGTGTTGGGCCGGGGCGAGTACTTGAAGCTGAACACGCCATCGAACTGGCACTCGTGCAGCAAAGTTATGGTCTGTTGGAAGTCGGCATCCGTCTCGCCGGGGAAGCCGACGATGATGTCTGTGGTAAGCGCCATTTCCCTGCCAGCTGCTTTGATCCAGGAGATTTTTTCCAGATACATCTCCCGGGTGTACTCCCTGTTCATGGTCTTCAAGAGCCGTGACGAGCCGCTCTGCACGGGCAGATGAATGTGATCGCACAACGTTGGGAGCGAATCGATGGCGTCCACAATGTCCTTGCCAAAGTGCCGGGGATGGGAGGTGGTGAAGCGCACGCGGCGGATGCCAGGTACCTGACCCACCGCATGGAGGAGCTCAGCGAATGTCTTTTTGCCCAGCGGGTCACGAAAGGCGTTTACGTTCTGGCCGAGCAATTGAATATCCGTATAGCCCAGGTCGGCCATCTTGCGGGCCTCAGCCAGCACGGACTCTGATGTGCGGCTGCGCTCCTTGCCTCGGGTGTAAGGAACCACGCAATAGGCGCAAAATTTATCGCAGCCCTCGATGATGGTGATGTATCCGCGATGGGGATTGCTGCGCGCTGTGAACTCAGTTTCAAAAGTCTGGTCCGTCTGGCGATCATCGAGTCCGGTAACGCGATGATTTCCGGCCTCGATCTGTACCAGCATCTGGGCCAGATTGCGATAGGATGCCGAGCCGGCGACCAGAGAGACGTGCGGGGCCTTCTCAAAAATCTTCTCGCCTTCCTGCTGGGCAACGCATCCCAGGACCGCGAATTTCTTCCCTTGCGCCTGAAACTTCTTGTAGTCGTTCAGGCGATGAAAAACTTTTTGTTCGGCTTTATCGCGGATGGAGCAGGTATTGTAGAAAACCAGGTCGGCTTGCTCGACCGTCTCTACCTGGGAATATCCTTGTTGGATGAGGGTGCCAATGACTTTTTCCGAGTCATGAACATTCATCTGACAGCCAAAAGTCTCGATGTAAAACGTTTTTGGTTGGGACTGCGCCACTCCCAACAAGTATATCGCGATATAGGTTGCAGCCATAGGCCACAGGCCACGCCACAGCGAGGAGCAAACCGAAGGTTGCTATATTGAGGACGAGGCATGGGACGAAACGAAAAAAACCTGTGGAACCAGAAGTATCGTGAGAAGTCCCATAGCTCACTGGAACCGGATCCATTTCTGGTCAGCGCCTATTCGGAATTCTTTGCCGGATCGCCGCCGGGAATGGCCCTGGATGCTGCCGGGGGAGTTGGACGGCACACTCGGTGGTTGGTGGAGCGCGGCTGGAGAGTCAGGCTGGTGGACGTGTCCGATGCAGGCATGGAGCTGGCGCGAAAGAATATTCCCGAAGCATGCGCGGCATCTGTCGAATTTGAAGTTGCCGATCTGCAGGAACGCAAGGATTTGGGTCACGAACAATACGATCTGATTCTGATCTTCTTCTATCTTCAGCGCGAGCTCTTCCCTGCTCTGATATCTGCACTCAAGCCCGGCGGCTTTCTTTTTTACAAGACCTACACCGTGGATCAACAGCTCTTTGAGGGCGGCCCGAGCCATCCGATGCATCTGCTGCGACACAATGAGCTGTTGCAGGCGTTTGCGTCGCTGCGGATTTTGCATTATCACGAAAGCATCAGAGGCAAGGGTGTGGCGGAATTAGCGGCAAGAAGAGAGTAAGTCAAGTCGAACAAACCTGTGGAAGTCGAAATACATCTGGAAGTGAGTCCTGTGGTTTCAAAAGCGATTGACTAACTGAGGTGTTAAAATCGCGCTTTCATCATGCTCAAACAGAAGCCTGCTGACGGCCACACCATTCCTGACGAGTCTGGAACTCCAAAGAACCATTGCTTCGCCTGCGGTAAGGACAATCCTGACGGCATGCACTTGAAGTTTTACATTGATGAAGCGGCGCGACGCACGGTGTGTGAATTTGAGTTATCGCAACGCTACCAAGGGCCACCCGGACACGCGCACGGCGGAATTATCGCCACGATCCTGGATGAGGCCATGGGCAAGGTCAACAAGTTCCGCAATGTGGTGGCCCTCACTAAGAAGATGGAAGTGGAGTATTTGAAGCCGGTGCCGCTGGGAAAATCGCTGAAGGTTACAGGCCACGAACAAGAGGTTATTGGCCGGCAGCACATCAACGTCGCCGAGATCTGCAATGAGAAAGGCGAGGTATTGGCGCGGAGCACGGGCACCTTCATTGCAGTGGACATTAACAAGGTCTTTGCGCGCCTCATGAAATCAGAAGATGGATTGGCAGATCCTCAGCAAAAGTAAGGCGTGCTGGTGTGTAAGTGATTTGTTGTACTTCTCGCAGCGCTTCCAAAATTCATAGAATTCTTTTGCACCCCAAACGTACTGTCTGAATCCGCTTTAATTCTTGACAAAGAGCGCGTAGTGCGGAATAAAAGACCAACACTTGTCATTTGAGAGGTGAGGTTCGGTTTGCGCCAGAAGGTTGAGCCCAAATCCGGGGTTTTGACAACCGGTTTTTCAGGGAATTTCTTAGAGCGCGCGTTTAATCAAAATTTGGAGGCTTCATGAAGATCAGGAATCTGTTTGCAAGTTTGGCCGTGTGCCTACTGATGAGCGCCGGAATAGCGAAGGCACAGGGCGTGGGCGCGTCGGGCGACATCAAAGGAACGGTCAGCGACCCTACGGGAGCCGTGCTCGCCAACGCCACCGTGACTGCGAACGACGCTGAAAAAGGCATCAAGCGCTCCGCTCAAAGTGACAACACCGGACAATATGTGATCAGCGGTGTGCCGCCCGCAGCCTACGAAGTCTCCGCACGGATTGCCGGATTTGATATCGAGGTCCATAAGGTGGTGGTGAACGTGGGACAGACCACCATCGTGGATTTCCATCCCAAGGTTTCCTCCACCAACGAACAGGTTGAAGTGACGACGGAAGCGCCTGTGGTCGAGATCGAAAGAGGCAGCGAGGCCAATGTAGTTGACAACCAATACATCCAGAGTCTGCCCATCGATCAGCGCGACTACTTGAGCTACACGCTTTTGCTTCCGGGCGTGAGCGATGCGCGCGGTTCGGTAGGCACGGACTTCCACGTGAGACAGACGCCGCAGACAGGCCTGTCTTTCTACGGCAGCAACGGCCGCGGAAACAACGTGACCGTAGATGGCGGACAGTTCAACGGCGACTCAGGCGCGGTGGAGGTGAACCTCAGCCAGGACGCGGTGCAGGAATTCCAGATCAACCGGAGCAGCTACTCAGCCGAACTGGGCGCGGCCAGCGGCGCCTCCATCAACATTGTGAGCAAGTCGGGAACCAATGATCTTCACGGCAGCGTGTACGGCTTCTTCCGCAATGACGCCATGGATGCACGCAATCCATTTGCGTTTACCAATGCACTGGTACCGGGGCAGGCGTTCTCACTGAACGCTACCAGCCAGCCGACCAACAATACTTTGAGCCGCCAGCAATACGGAGCTACGCTGGGTTTCCCGATCGAGAAGGACAAAACGTTTTTCTTCGCCTCTTACGAAGGTCTGCGAGATCATGAGCAGACGGCAGTTCCCTTGCTGACTAACAGCGGTATTTTTACTCCTGACAACCTTCAGCGCGGCAATGGTCAGCAGGAAATACTGGCCGGACTGGTGGCTCAACCCAACGCCCCGGTTCCCTGCCTCACGGGCCAGCCTGCAATTCCTTCAGCCAACTGCGCGGGGATTCTGCAAACTTTCCTGACAGTCGATCCGACTTCACCGTTCGTCACCCCTCAGATGCGGGCTTTGAGACAGTTTTTGGTAAACGAGTTTGCAAGCAATGGCGGCTTGTTTCCATTCTCCACCATCAACAATTACTGGTCAGGGCGACTGGACCACACTTTCAACGACACGAATCAAGCGTATCTTCGCGGGATCTATGGCTTGAGTGACGTGGGCAATCCCAATG
>DATDGH010000885.1:0-1773 GCA_036522215.1 Candidatus Angelobacter sp.
GGTACTGGTTCCGCGCGGGCACTACGCGGGGTTCGTCGAGCTGCACATCGAGCAGGGTCCGTTGCTGGAAAAACATGGGACGCCGCTGGGCGTAGTCACCGCGATTGCGGCCCCGGCAAGCCTGCGCATCTGGGTGGAAGGCGAAGGCGGACATGCCGGCGCGGTGCTGATGCCCGATCGCCGCGATGCACTTTGTGCTGCCGCTGAGATGGTGCTGGCGGTGGAAGCCGCGGCCAGAGGCACAGGCGCAATTGATACCGTGGGCACAACAGGTGTATGCGACGTCTTTCCCGGGGCCATCAACAGCGTTCCACTTCGCGTGCGTCTGGAGATTGATGTGCGCGATATCGACCAGCAGCGCCGTGACTCCGTCCTCAGAATCATTCAATCATCTGGCGATGAGGTTGCTACGCGCCGCCGGGTTCAGGTGCGCACTGAGATCATCAATGCCGACCCGCCGACCCAGTGCGACAGCAGAATTGTCGACGCGTTGTCCCACGGAGCAACCAGGAATGGCCTGAACTCTGAGCGCATGGTGAGTCGCGCGTATCACGATTCACTCTTCATGGCCCGCATTGCTCCAGTAGCAATGCTCTTTATTCCCTGCCGTGGCGGCTTCAGCCATCGTCCTGACGAATATGCCTCGCCGGAGGCAATCGCAAATGGAGTGCTGGTTTTGGCTGAAACTTTGGCCGAATTGTCTAATTCGTAGTCAACACCCGCTTGCGCAACTCGCCTGCTACCGCGTGATACTGAACTTTCTTCATTTCCAAGTCCCTCATGTTGCATCTGATGACCCGGTAACGTTAAGGTAAATTGAGGAAAGATTTGGGTTTCCCAAGTAACCTGAGTACCAGCTACTCTCATCTACTAACGGCAGGAGCCAGACATGAAGACCGCCCTGGCAGTAATCGTATTGCTTTCTCTAAGCCTGGGTTTAGCAGCGCAGACGGTAAAGCAACAGCCACCGGCCAGACCGCAAGCTGCTCCACAGGCGAGCGATCCGGCTTTGAATGCCATAGTGAGCGACTTGCAGCGCGTTTCACAGGCGACCACCGGGGACCTCGGCAAGCTCCGGATTGATAAATGGAAGGCTGATGGCTCACAAAAACAGCAAATGCAGCAGGTTGCTGAATCGCTGCAAAGGAACCTTACGCAAGCGGTTCCGGGCTTGATCAGCGACCTCCAGGCTTCGCCGGGAAGCGTTTCCAAGGCATTTAAGCTTTATCACAACGTGACGGTTGTCTATGAGTTCCTTGATTCCCTCTCCCAAGCTGCAGGCGCCTATGGCAAGAAAGAGGAATACGACCCCCTGTCGAGTGACGCTTCCAATCTCGACCAAGTCCGGCAGAAGCTCTCCGACTATATCGATCAATCCGCTGTGGCGCTGGAAAATCAGGTGAAAAAAGCCACCCCGCCCAAAACCACTGCGACACAGGGCACGCAGACGCAGACACCTAAAAAGATTGTGATCGATGACAGCACGCCGACAACCAAGAAAAAGAAGAAGCCCTCCCCGGTTTCTAATCCCACGCAGTAGTTGAGTCGTCACCACTCCCGGTCATGAGAATTTTGCAATCTTAGGTGGCCGGTTCGGAGGTTCGATCAGGAAGCCGGCCCGGCGCCTAAACGACTAGAACCTATCTCATAAATGGTGACTAGCGGAAACATATTGATTCTACGATAGATAACGTGCAAATAAAGGAGTAGCTCTGAGCCAGTTCTTCCGCCAACCCGAAAATGGACCTGACCGACGATCAGTGGGAGATTCTG
>DATDGH010000886.1:0-3556 GCA_036522215.1 Candidatus Angelobacter sp.
GTCGATTGTGGAAACCAGCTACCTCATTGTCGGTCGAACGCACAGAATGCGAGCCGTACCCCTCCGGCACAGACGCGGATGGGATCACCCGTGAAAACGGCCACTGCGAATGGTTTAGTCGAGACGATTTACAAAAAGTCACTGTCTATTTGCAGAAGTCAGGAGATGTTAAGAAATCAGAAGGCGGCTTGGACAAAATGCCGTGGATCGCAACCGGCGTAGAAGCCAATGTCTGTCGTATAGAGAAGGAACGACATTGATCATTAGTGCATCGCAAACCCGGGATTATTCACTGACACTATATTCATCAATCAGGTCCCTGCCCTGTAAGCCATAAACCTGATTTATTCTTCCCGCAGCAGGATCAAAGGATCAATCGAAAGCGCGCGCCTCGCTGGAATCCACGTAGCCAGCAGCCCCAGCAACCCCATCGCCAGAACAACCCCTGCCAGTACCATGGGATCGCGCGAAGTTGCCTGATACACAATGGAAGCCAGTACTCGGCTCGCCAGAATTCCCAGCGCCAATCCTGCCGCCGAACCAAAAGCCAGCAATTTGAATGCCCGTCCCAAAGCTGCCTGCAGCACTTCCTTATGCTGCGCGCCCAGGGCGATACGAATGCCTAACTCCCGCAGCCGCTTGCTCACGGAGTACGCAGCCATCCCAAAAATGCCGGTAATAGACAGCATCGCGCCCATCACACCCAGCACGCCCAGAGACAGCGTCGCCATACGCGGAGGAAAAAGCACTCCCGCCATTTCTGTGCTCCAGGGTGAGATGTAAGATGGCAATCCCTCATCCACTCCTCGCAGTTTATTCCGGATCGCCGTGGCCAGTTGCTGCTGATCACCGTTGGAACGCACCACCAGCCATGCCTCACTCAACGGCGATTGCAGCATGGGCAGATACATCGGCGATTGCAGGATGGGGAAAAACATCGCCGGCTCCTGCTGCTCGGCCAGGTTAAAATATTTTCCATCTTCTACAATCCCAACCACCTGGACGCGCGTTCCATCCTTCATCCTGTAATATCCCCCCATGGCGCCGGTTACGGAGCCAAAGATTTCGCGCGCAAACTCCTGGTTGATCACCGCCACCGGCGGCGCATTCTTATCGTCATGCCATGTAAAGGTCCTGCCACTCACCATGGTTGTGCCCGCCGCATCGAAGTACTCCGGAGATACGTCGTACATAAAGGGGTGAGCAGCGGCATTCCCGGGCCTGAGATCCGTTGTCTTATCAGTAAAGATGCTTATGCGGTGCCCGTCGAAAGTGAGCGGCGGCAGATCAGTCAATCCCACGGACTTTACCCCGGGAATCGTCGCCAGGGCATCGATCATCCGCCTTTGCATGGCGAGTACTACTTCCTCGCCCTTATAGCCTGCCATATTCAGGTCAGTACCCACCAACATTGCGTTCTGCGGCTCAATGCCAAAGTTGCTATGCAGGGAACGTACCAGTCCGCGCACAGCAACCATCGACGAGGTGACCAGCACCGCACACAGCGCAATCTGCATGCCCAGCAACAGGTCTCGGACCGTAATTCGTCGCCCAACTCCTCCGCTTGATCCCGATTTGACGATCTCATACGGATTGGCCCGGAGCACTTGGCGCACGGGAACCAAACCGAAGAGCAGGGCGCTCACCAGCGCCAAAACCAACGCCACTCCATAAACGTTTGCGTCCGGACTCACAGGCACATTCATGGGAAACCGGGGGAATGGCTGCCACGTAGCCAGCCGCCGCAACAGCACGATGCTGCCCCAGAGTCCGGCAGCGCCTCCGATCAGGGAAATCAGAATGGCTTCAGTCAATAGCTGTCGCAGAATGCGATTGCGGCTCGATCCCAGCGCCAGCCGCAGAGCAATTTCCCGGGCACGGTCAGCGGCGCGTGCCCCAAACAGGCTGCCCAGGTTGGCGCACGCGGCCAGCAGAATTAACACCGCCAAAAGCATCAACCCCGCAACGAATGCCCGTATCGGCGCGCCCAGAAAATTGCCCCCAAGACTTGGCCGCGCCAGTGTGAATCTCATGTTGTTATCTTCTTTGGGATAGCTCTTTTCCAGATCTGAGCCAATCGCGTTCAGGTCGGCGACCGCCTGTACCGGACTCACTCCCGGCTTCAGGTGCCCCATTGCCTCAAAAATCCCGCGCCTGTTCTCGCGCGCGTTGAGAACATTGTCTCCCTGCATCTGCTCCTGGTTCACCAGCGGCACAAAGAAATCAGGAGAAAAGAACAATACAGTCCCGTGGAACTCAGGCGGGGTTACACCAATGATGGTAAAAGGATGCTTATTCAGTCGAACCGTGCGGCCCACCACGCCACCATCATCCTGAAAATGGCTGTGCCAATACCCGTAGCTGAGCACCACATACGGCGCGCTGTTTGCGCCGCGCTCATCTGAGCTGTGGAAGACGCGGCCAAGGTACGCCTTGACCCCTAATGCGTCGAAGTAATTCCCGCTTGCCTCGGTGCCCCAGGCACTGGATGGACCGTTGCCTGTGTCCACCCCCGCTTCAGCCAGGTTCATCGCTGCCAGGTCCTCAAAGCTGTGGTTGCGATCGCGCAGATCGAGATAGTTAAGATACGACTCAAAGCCAATACCGCCCCGGTCGATCCCCCAGAGGCTCTGCTCCTGAGGCAAATTCAGCGGGCGCAGTATAAGCGCATTCAGCACGCCAAAAACCACGGCGTTTGCGCCGATGGCCAATGCCAACGTCAAAACCGCGGCGGTCGTGAATCCGGGAGACTTGCGCAACAGGCGAAGACTGAAGCGTAAATCCTGTACTAGGCTTGCACTGTTTGCTTTCATGCGGACCTCCTAAGTCCCACTGCCGTTCCTGCCTCTGTCTTGCGGGAAGGAGAGATCGAAACATAGGTCTGTAAGGATTTAGCATCGGCTCCGGCGGGGATCGACTTTCTCTTGTGCGCCTTGCTGAACCAAACTCGGAACAGCCAGAAAATCATCAATAGCAGGGGCAGAATTCCCAGAAGCAGAATTATCTTTGTTTTGACTAATACACCAGGGAATAGGTGCGGCCGTGCCAGGAATAAGGACGCTGAGGCGATAAACAGGGCAACGCACATGCGCACAAGGTGGCGCACAAGACGTTGTTTGCCGGAAACACCGCCGCGTGCGAGCATGCGAATGTCTCCAGCGGCAAAGAGCAGCACCACGGAACCAAAGATGAACGCCCCCGTGGGATCTCCGTCGCTTGACCCTGTCGGGCTCTTCGCCGCCGCAATCCCATAGCTCACAACGGTGGCTGCGATCGCCAAGGGAACCAGAAGGGCAATCCATTCGAAAATGCCCGTTTCTCGCTCTCGGCGCCTGGCGGTCATCCATGCCGTTGCCACCAGATAGCACGTGAAAACGCTCGCTGCGACATTCGAGACTTCGCCTTTCATGAACCCCAGGTATGCGCCACTGGCCCCCAGACCAAGCATGGATATCACAAATAAATCTCCAGCCAGGCCCTGCCGGCGTGAACCTTTACGGAAAGACATTGCTGCGCCGCCGGAAAGCAACCCCCACACGCCACAGCCAATATGAAG
>DATDGH010000887.1:0-1809 GCA_036522215.1 Candidatus Angelobacter sp.
GGGTTAGAGACATTGTCATGGAAATGCGAACAGCGATAATAGGTGCCAGTCGTTACGGGCTCATTACGGGCATATGAAGGGCGAGTGAAATTTGTGTTAACAGGTGTGGAAATCTTCTAGCGGCTTGTGACGCGCGGCAACTCCACCGTGGTTCATGACAATTTTGTAATACTCGAGTGCCAAAGACCAGCAATGAACCGTCACAGGGGAGACAACTCCTATGAAGGCGAGAAGGACGCGAGAATCCAACCTACTTGGCCAGCAGCCCAGCGGCGCAGATTTTTCTGTTACTGGGTCGGGAAGGGCACGAGTTAACTCACTCGTGCCACACAGCCAACGCAGACAACCCGCGCTTCAGCGCCCGAGGTCAGCCCAAAACGGCTTCGGGGTCCGGGCAAACCCGCAAGCGTTCGCTGTCACGACGCAGACGAGGTCTTTGCGGTAAAGATCCCGGGAAAGTACCGGCGATAGTTGAAGAACAACACAAACCAGAATACCGCCACGATCAGCGCGCCCCCGAGGCCTTCGTGATTGAGCAGCAGATGGTAGAGCAAAATATTTACGATTACCGGCCCAAGAATTGTCAGCGCCAGCGGAACATAGCGATTGATCAGCAGCAGCGCGCCGCCAACCGCCTGCACTGCTCCGATCGCCCACACATAGTGCGACTGGAATAAAACCTGAACAAACTGTCCGGCGAGGCCGCCGGGAATAGGGCCCTTGAGGAATTGCAGAAAGGCATTCAGGCCGAAGACGAAAAACACCAGCCCGAGTAGCAATCTCACAATCAGCACGACGATTTTCATGCGAACGCCTCCGGTAAAGTTTAGGTCGCCCCAGGCTCAGCATAAGCGCGCCAGCCCCAGGGGCGAAAACGCCAGTTCTGCTAAGTGCCAGCAGAGCCTTGCAGATGTCACTCTCACTGTTTCAAGTAACGAAGCGCAACACATCCTGATTCAAAAATCTTTGACTCAACCAGTTTCAGCTGCAATTTCTCGGGCAGGCTAACGCCTTCCAACAACCGTCTTCCTTCTCCTGCCACGATTGGCTGAACGACAAAACGAAATTCATCCACCAGGCCAAGCTCGATCAGTTGTGAAGAAACATTCACACCGCCGACTAAAATATTCTTGCCTTGTTCCTGCTTCAATTTAAGCATTTCGTCGCGCAGGTTCGTACGAACAATTCTCGTATTTCTATCTTCAGCGCTGTCTAACGTTCGAGAGAAAACAATTCTGTTGATGGAGTCAAATGCTCGTGCGAAGTCGTTCGATGCTTTTGCCATCGACTGGTTTCTTGCGACTTCAGGCCAAAAAGGAACCATTAACTGATAGGTGATACGCCCAAAGACGAGCAGGCCAACGTCTCGCAGGAGCTGCGTGAAATATTCGTGGCTTTCGTCATCGGCAACTTGTTTGGTGTGGTCAACGCAGCCATCCAGGGTAGTGTTGATTGCGAAGATCAGCTTCCTCATTGGATTGTCCTGCCCTCCTTATGATGCACCAGCGCTTATGAGAGTTTGAGGCCTGGCGCGCGGGATCGACCACCCGACGCAAAGCCGATCCCTCCACCCCTTCCGGATGTATCTAGTCTTCGATGGCCTCAATGCCCAACTGGCGTGAGCGTTAAACGCCAGCCTTCATGTTTTCGAGTTCCTCGGCGGAGTGGCCTTGCCAGTCGATGACCTCGCCTATCACGCGAAGCGGGTCCTTGGAGCGATAGGACAATGTGGGATTGCCTGGGAACCTTTTGTCAGTCAGGTTGGGATCATCTTCAACAGGTCCGGTCGCCTCAACAACGTAGATTCTG
>DATDGH010000888.1:0-4435 GCA_036522215.1 Candidatus Angelobacter sp.
GGAAGGGGGGTGTTTTCTTCCGATGACCCGATGACCCGATGACCGTCCCCGACGCGCGCTTCGCGTGGCGGGGTGGTGGTGACCCGATGACCCGATGCACCGATGACCCGATTGCAAAACACGACCAAAATGCCGGAAGCAGTTGGTGGCTTTTATGAACTACGCCCTCGGCGTAGCGACCCGGCTGAATGCTGATTGCTGACTGCTGACTGCTTAATGCTGTGAAGCCATTCGAATTCATTCTCGGCGCCCTGGCGGTCTGGCGGATCACGCACTTGCTGGCCGCTGAGGATGGTCCCTTCAATCTGATCGCCGGGATTCGCCACCAGGCTGGATCAGGTTTTTGGGGAACATTGCTCGATTGTTTCTATTGCCTGAGCATTTGGATAGCAGTGCCATTCGCGCTTCTCCTGGCCAGGCCATGGAAACAACGTCTTCTGCTGTGGCTGGCGCTGTCTGCTGCTGCCATTGTCGTGAATAGAGTCTTAGACCGGATCGCCCCGGACCAGCCGGTATTTTTTGAAGAACCGGCGGAAAAAATTAAGGAGGAAGCATGAGTTGTTGCGGAAAATCAAGAGCCCAGGCCAGCCGATCCGGAGTCCCGACCGGTCGCACGCCAAGGTTTCAGCCAAGAGTGTCTTCGGGAATAACCGCCCGGCCCATTGGGACCGTCGCCTTCGAATACACAGGCAACTCGCGGCTCACAGTGATCGGTCCAGTCACCCGCGCCCGTTACGAGTTCCAGGGCCACGGCGCGCGCCTGAATGTAGACCGCCGCGATAGCAACTCCCTGGCCACCGTGGCTACGCTTAAGCGGGTTTAGCTAGATTCCTGCTCCAAGTCTCAATGTGGTGACGAACATAGACACCAACCGTCACCCGAAAGTTCCTGTCCGCATTACATTAATTGTCATCTATCTCTCGCGGAAAAAGCCGCAAGAAGCTGTACTAACCGCGTTCTTCTCTCGAGTGTCAAAAGGATGCATGGGCCCCGATTGGGCCCATTTCGTGGAGAAGAAGAATGAAAGTTAGCAATGATCTCAATTGTCCATCACGGTTCTGGCTCTGTTTTGCCGGGCTGCTCATCATCGCCGGCGTAGTTGCGATGGTGTTGCCTTTTCAGGCGGCCGGCGGCGAGTTGCTGAGCGCTACCTATTCCCGTGGAATTCTGCATGTCACCATTCCTTATCGCGCGCTGCGCGCCGGTCAGGGGCAGCTCATTTTGGAAGTTCTGGATCCTGAAGACGGTGTCCTCGGCAAAGCCGAGCGGAACCTCGAAGTTGCGGAAGGCAGAGGGAGATGGCAGGAGGAGATCAAGCTGGATAAGCCTGTGGCGCTGGAAGACCTGGTATGGAACCGCATGCGCTACCGCTTTGTATACAACGATGGCAGGACGGAAGCGCTGGAAGGCACCGAGTCCATCGCCCAGATCATCCGTACGCCCGTGGTCCACATCCTGGGGCAGCAATCGTATTTGACCGGTGGGCAGGCAGCGATCCGGGTCATCGTGACTGACTCCAGGAACGAAGTCATTGCCGGTTCAGGATCGGTTCGCATCGAGCTTTTGGCGCCGCAGCAGAAGACGCGTCTTCTCTTCAGCGGGCGGCTCAACCACAGAGGCACAACTGAAGCTCAGATTCAATTTCCAGCAGACCTGGTAGGGAACTATCAACTGCGCTACATCGCGGAGACGCCCATCGGCTCCACCGAATTCACTCAGTCCGTTCGTTTGGAAGATAAAGTTTCCATTCTGCTGACTACTGAAAAACCCATCTACCAGCCGGGCCAGACCATTCACGTGCGCGCCTTGGCTCTGGATCGCTCTGATCATCAGGCCGCCGCAAACCATAAGCTGACCTTTGAAGTGGAAGACTCGCGCGGCAATAAAGTTTTCAAGAAAGCCACGCAGACTGACAAGTTTGGAATTGCGTCGGCGGAATTCGGCCTGGCTGACGAAGTAAACCTCGGAACCTATCACCTGCGCGCCTTGATGGGAGAATCTGATGCTGCACCGGCTAACACAGCAGAGATCGCGTTGAATGTAGAGCGATACGTCTTGCCCAAGTTCAAGGTCGCAGTTGATCTGTCCGGCAAAGACCACAAGAGCAAGCGCGGTTACCGTCCCGGAGACCACGTAAGCGGAACTGTGCAAGCTAACTATTTCTTCGGCAAGCCCGTGGATGGAGCTGACATCAAAGTCAAGGCGTCCGGCATGGATGTTTCCGTCTACGAAATCACTTCCATGGAAGGCAAGACCGACAACGATGGCGCTTATCATTTTGAACTGGAGCTGCCAAAATATTTTGCCGGACACCCTTTGACCCAGGGCGCGGCTCGCGTGTTGATTGAGGCCACGGTGAAAGACTCGGCCGGACACGCCGAGACCCGCGGCGAACCTATCACCGTCAGCGAATCGCCGCTGCTGATCACCGCAGTTCCTGAGGGTGGAACGCTCGTTCCCAATCTGGAGAATCAGGTTTTCATCCTGGCTTCCTATCCCGACGGCAAACCGGCGAGCGCCGAGCTCAACGTCCACGCCGAAGGAAATTCAGACCAGCACGTGACCACCGACGATGGCGGAGTCGCGATTGTCCGCATCAACGTGGCCAAGAGTGAAAAGCTGGAAATCGAAGCGGAAGACAGAGAGGGCAATCACACCAAAAGCACGGTGGAGCTGCAAGCCCGCGATGGTCTTGATCAGATTCTTCTGCGCACCGAGCGTGCCGTCTATCGCGCGGGTGACCGAATTCAGCTGCGCGTCTTCTCCAGCAAAAAACAGGGCACGGCATATGTGGACATCGTGAAGGAAGGGCAGACGGTTCTCACGCGTGATCTGGACATCGTGAACGGCCAGGCAGAGCTGTCGCTCATCGCCACTCCGGAGATGGCAGGAACGGTAGACTTCAATGCCTATCTCTTCGGGCGTGACGCGCGTCCCGTTGGCGACCACCGGCTGGTTTTCGTGCAACCTGCGGACGAACTGAAGATTGAAGCGCGGACAGAGAACGCAGTCTATCGTCCCGGCGAAGACGCTCGTGTTCGCTTCCATGTAACCAACTCGCGCTGCCAGGGCGTTCAGGCTGCGCTGGGCTTGCAGGTAGTGGACGAAGCCGTGTTTGCGCTGGCGGAAAAGCAGCCGGGCTTCGCCAAGGTCTTCTTCTATCTTGAGCAGGAAGTCATGAAGCCCCGTTATGAGATCCATTCCATCGGCATGCCGGACATCGTGGAGCCGGTAGAAAAAGATCAGGTGGACCAACGGGACCGCGCGGCGCGGGCCTTGTTCTCAGCGACGGAGATGGTGACCAGCAACAAATTTGAAACAGAATTTGGCCGGACCGTGCCTTCCACGAAATTGGGGGAATATCAGCAGCGATATGAAACGCGGTTTCTGGCGCAGGTCCGCCAGATCTCACAGGACTTGAGCCGCGCTTACGCGCAAGGGCCGGATAACGGCGATCTGGCCAAGGCCATCGCCAGGATGAAGCCTGTAAGTGATGCCTGGGGCACCTATCTGCGCATCGAACCCCTCTCCTGGGGACCGCCGAAGACCTACTATCTGGTTCGGGCTGCAGGTCCGGACAAGCGGTTCCAGACAGACGACGACATGGCAGCCTACCTGGAATTTCACCGCCGGAAAATTGTGTCGCAGCCGAGTTCGGGCGAGAACAGCGTTGACTTCAAGATCGAACATGATCGCGGCCCATTCAATGGTCGCGCTGAGATTCAGGGAACGGCCGTTGATCAATGGGGAGGCGCGTTGGAAGGAGCAACGGTCAAGCTGCGCGAGGTAACTACCGGAAGGACCCGGACGGCGCGCGCGAATGCGGGCGGTCGGTTCACGCTGTCATCTCTGCCTGCGGGCGACTATGTGATCGAGATATCGACGAAGTCAGAAACAGTTTCCAGCAAGCTTACGCTGGATGCGCGTGATCGCGCCGCAGTCTCGGTTTTTCTGCGGCATGAAGCCAGTGGGGATGTGGTGACGTTCAATGCTGAATTTGGCCGCTTCGGCGGAGGCATAGTTAATGGCATTGCTGGCGCTCGCATGGAAGACATGGAACGCCGCAAAGCTGTGCCTGCGCCCATGCCTCAGATGGCCATGAACGAGACAGTTGAAGTTGAGTCGGCCGCACCTATGATTCAAAACTCCGCGACTTTGACCAGACAAGACGCGGCCAGCCCGCACGTGCGTTCGTATTTCCCTGAGGCGTTGTATATCAATCCGGAAATCATTACCGACAACAATGGTCTGGCCAGCATCTCCATTCCTCTGGCTGATTCCATCACTACATGGCGGATGGCGCTGGTGGCTTCCACCCAGCATGGAGCGCTGGGTAGCGCCACCTCCAGCTTGAAAGTCTTCCAGGACTTCTTTGTTGATCTTGACCTGCCGGTCACGCTCACTCAGGGTGATCGCATCTCGATTCCCGTGGCCG
>DATDGH010000889.1:0-12613 GCA_036522215.1 Candidatus Angelobacter sp.
GCGTATTTGCGTTCAGCACCGGCGTTTCTATTCTTTTGATGCCGGTGATTGGAGGGATCGGAACCATCTGGGGACCGGTTCTGGGCGGCGCCGTGTTTGGTATTGTGGAAGAAGAGCTGGTTGTAAATTTCCCCCAGATCCATCTTCTACTCTACGGAATGCTGCTCATCCTTATTATCCTGCTCGAGCCCGACGGTTTAGTGGGACTGTTTCACAGGCTGGTAAAACTCTTGAGGAGACGTCGTGACGATTCTGGAGGTCCAGGGACTGACAAAGTACTTTGGGGGCGTAGCCGCCTTGAAAGACGTGAGCTTTGAAGTCCCGGAGAAACATATTTGCGGATTTATTGGGCCCAATGGCGCTGGTAAGACCACGCTCTTCAGTGTAATCACTGGAGCGGTGCGGCCTTCGGCAGGCAAAGTACGCTTGCGCGGCAAGGACGTAACCGGCAAAAAGCCTTCCGTCCTGGTGCAGATGGGAATCGTGCGCACTCACCAGATCGTACGCCCCTTCAAAACCATGACAGTGGAGGAAAACGTGCGCCTTGCCGTCCACTTTGGGCGCGGCGTAGCCAGTACCGCAAAGTCAGCGCAAGAGCAGGCCATGGAAGTGCTGCGGCAGGTGAGTCTGAATAACAAAGCGCACATGCAGGCTGCCATGCTTTCTCTGGGTGAACAAAAACGGTTGGAAGTGGCGCGCGCTCTGGCTACCGGCGCGGATATTCTTTTGCTCGATGAAATCTGCGGCGGGCTCAACTCCACGGAGACGCGGGCGGTGCTCGATCTGGTGCAGCGCATTCGCGATTGCGGCGCCACCATTATGTACGTTGAGCACGACATGAAGGCCATTATGTCGATTTGCGACCACATCACGGTTTTGGATTTTGGGCAGAAGCTCGCGGAAGGCAAACCGGATGAAATTCGGAACAATGACCTGGTGATCAAGGCTTACCTGGGCAAATCCATTCTGGAGCGTGGTCCCAGTGCCTAGCGACTCTGGCGAAAAGCTGTTGGTGGTGGAAAACCTGGAGGTGAGCTATGGCGCCACGCAGGTGTTGTGGGGAATCTCGTTTGCTGTAGCCAAAGGCGAGGTGACTTGCATCATCGGCTCCAATGGCGCCGGCAAAACCAGCACACTGGGTGCAGTAGCCGGAGCTATCCGAGGCAAACGCGGGCGCATTCTTTTCGGCAACGAAGACATTACGATGTTGGCGGCACGAGACCGGGTAAAACGCCACATCAGCCTGGTTCCCGAAGGGCGCCAGCTCTGGCCGGGCATGTCAGTAGAAGACAATCTTCTGATGGGCTGCTTTTTGCGCAAGTTGCGCAGCCATGCTAAGACGAATCTTGCGCGCGTCTATGACATGTTTCCCCGGCTCAAGGAGCGCCGCCACCAGTTGGCAGGCACTCTCTCCGGCGGCGAGCAGCAGATGTGTGCCATTGGCCGCGGACTCATGTCCGAACCGCAACTGCTGTTGCTGGATGAGCCTTCACTGGGGCTGGCTCCAATCCTGGTGGAAGAAATCTTCAAGATGATTCGCGAAATCTCAAGTCAGGGCGTGACCATTCTCCTGGTAGGGGAGAACGTAAATTACACCTTGCAGGTTTCAAACTACGGATACGTGATGGAAGTGGGCCGCATTACACTGGAAGGCCCCAGCTCCACGCTGGCCAATAACGAGCACGTGCGCAGAGCTTATTTGGGGATGTGACTGGCCGGATTCGCCGCAGATCCGCGCAGATGAACGCTGATCAACCGAGTCAGGTCGAGTGGCCTTTATGCATCCATAAGTTCACACAGTTCATCCAGAAAGAATATGCTGAAATGACGGATCGCTGTTTGTCAGTGATGATGGTTCCAAGTCAATCTGGCGAGTGAGCTACGCCGGCAAATAAACTGACAGAGCTGAGAAAACCTCACCACTGAACTGTTTCTTTGATTATTTCGGGACCTAAGACCCCGCTGTCTTCTCCGCCTCCCGGATAAATCCGGAGAACTTCATATCTTTTTCCACCAAATATTTCAGCAACGGCGCGGGCGCCCAAAGCTCACCATGTTGTCGATGGAATTCGCTGATGCGGTCGTAGACTTTCTTCAAGCCGACCGTGTCCGCGTACCACATGGGACCACCGCGATAAGCAGGGAAGCCATAGCCCGTGAGATAGATGATGTCAATGTCCACCGCGCGCAAGGCGTAACCTTCTTCCAGGATTTTTGCGCCTTCGTTGACGAGCGCATAGATGCAGCGGTCAACAATTTCCTCGCCTGAGATCTGTCGTTGCGTGATTCCCGCTTCGGCTGCGCTCTTGCACACCAGTTCGGCAACTTCAGAATCATTTATGGGACGCCGCTCGGCATCGTACTTGTACCAGCCGGCCCCGGTCTTTTGTCCGTAACGGCCCTGTTCGCATAGTTTGTCTTCCGCGATCGGTTGGCGCACGCCCGGTTTTTCCAGATGGCGATACTCTTTGCGAATTCTCCAGCCTACATCCAAGCCGGCGAGATCGCCGGTGGCCAGCGGGCCCATGGCCATGCCAAAGTCGTATAAGGCTTTGTCCACCGCCTCCACACTGGCGCCCTCTTCCACTAGGAACTGGGCTTCGCGCCGGTATGGGCCGAACATCCGGTTGCCTACAAATCCACGGCAATTGCCCACCAGCACGCCCACTTTGCCCAGCTTCTTGGAAAGCTGCATGCACGTTGCGATTACTTCTTTGCTGCTGGCCTTGCCGCGAACAATCTCCAGCAGACGCATCACATTTGCCGGACTGAAGAAATGCGTGCCGATCACTGAGCCTGGCCGCGATGTTGCCGACGCAATCTCATCAATATTCAGAGTCGAGGTATTGCTGGCCAGAATTGCGCCCTGCTTGCATACGCGATTGAGTTCCTCAAACACCTGCTTCTTGAGGGCCATACCTTCGAATACTGCTTCCACTACCATGTCTACGCCGGCAAAATCGTCGTAACTCAGTGTCGGCTTGATGAGCTTTAATCGTTAATCGACATATTGCTGGGTAAAGCGGCCGCGCTTAACTGAGTTGGCATAATTCTTCTGAATAGTAGCGAGGCCGTGATCCAAAGCCGGTTGGTCTGCCTCTTTCAGCAGGACGGGAATGCCGGCGTTGGCAAATACCATGGCGATTCCTCCGCCCATAGTTCCAGCGCCGACAACCGCCGCGTTCTTTACGGGAATAATCGGAGTCTCTTTGGGGATATCGGGAATCTTGGTGACTTCGCGTTCGCCGAAGAAGGCGTGAATCAACGCCTTGGACTGGTCGGAGAAGAGACATCCAATGAAGAGATTGCGCTCTACATCGCAGCCCTCAAAAAATGGAAACTTGGTTGCTGCTTCGACCGCGTCAATCGCCGCCAGTGGAGCCATCATGCCGCGTTGTTTCTTCTTCGCTGCTTCGCGCGCGGTAGCAAAGATAGGCGCGTTCTGCTCTGCGGTACCCAGCTTCTGGTTGCGTTCCCGGGTTTTTGGCGCAGGCTTATCTGCGATCTCCCGCGCAAACGCCACCGCGCCGGTGAGCAGGTCGCCTTCAATCATGCGATCAACAATGCCAAGATTCAGCGCCTCAGCCGCCTTGATGGGATTACCGTCCACGCACATCTCTACTGCTTTCGCTACACCCGCCAGGCGCGGTAGACGTTGCGTGCCGGCCGCGCCAGGAATCAGGCCGAGCTTCACTTCCGGTTGTCCGACCTGAGCATCAGGAGAGGCTACACGGTAATGGCCAGCCATGGCGAGCTCCAGGCCACCACCGAACGCCGTTCCGTGAATGGCCATTACGATGGGCTTCTTGCTATCTTCCATCTCCACCAGCATCGGAACAAAGGCGACACCGCGCTGCGTTTGTCCAGAAGTGATTTTGCCGAATTCCTTGATGTCGGCGCCTGCGATGAAGGTCCGTCCACCGCCAATCAGGACTGCTGCCCGGATCGTGCTGTCCTTGCTGATCTGCTGCAGGGCTTCTGCAATACCTTCCGGCACTCCTGGACTGAGAGCATTGACCGGAGGATTGTTAATGGTAATGATGGCGATGTCGTTCTCTTTGGTAAGTTGAACTAGATCATTCATGATGGTCCTCGGAAAATAGCTGCTAGCTTCTGGCTACTAGCTCCTTCCTCCTGGCTTTTGGTCCTGGCAACTAAGAACACAGAAATCAGAAAATCACAATTCTTCACGCAGTCTTCGCAGTTTGTGCCGGGGCTGCGTGCGCATCGATGGCCAGCCTGACAATGCGCTCACGATGGAATGTTGCGTCCCCCAGCATGGTCTCACAAGACTTAGCCCGGCGGTAATACAGATGCAAATCGTTTTCCCATGTAAATCCCATGCCGCCATGCACCTGAATTCCGTTGTTGCCTACATTGCGGCAAGCGTCGCTGGCATACATTTTGGCAATCGAAACGGCAACAGCAGCATCCGGCACTCCCTCCTGCAAGGCCCAGGCGGAATAGTAAGCCGCAGAGCGCGAACTCTCGGTTTCCAGATACATGTCAGCGCATTTATGCTGCACTGCCTGGAACGAGCCAATGGGCTTGCCAAACTGCTTTCTGGTTTTTGCGTATTGGACCGTAATATCAAGAGTGCGTTGCATCCCACCAACCATCTCTGCCACGAGCGCAGCGGTAGCCAGATCAATCGCTTGCATCGCGCCGGTGGTTCCTGCCAGCTTTTCTGCTGGCGCGTTGTTGAACTCAACTACATACAGCTTGCGCGTGCCATCCAAGGCGTTCATGGGGGATATTTTGATTCCCGGAGCTTTGGATTCCAGCACAAAAGAGCCGCTGCTGGTGACGACGATAATGAAATCGGCCACCGCCGCGTCCGGGACGAATAATTTTCTGCCAGTCAACTTTCCGCTCGCCACGGTCACGCGGCCATCTTCAGGATCTGGTTTTGCCGCATCCAGGATCATAGCTACAGTGGCGCGGGCTTTCCCCTGACATATAGGCTCAAGATATTTTTTCTTTTGTTCAGGGCTGCCGCAGGCGTCCAGCACTGATCCGGCCAACACCACAGTAGAGAAGAATGGACCAGGAACCAGCGCATATCCCATCTCCTCCATGAGCAGGATGAGTTCCACCTTGCCCAGGCCAAGTCCGCCAGCGTCCTCAGGAAAGATGATGCCGGTAAAACCCTGCTCGGCCATCTTCGACCACAAGGCAGAATCAAAAGCAGTATCGGTTTCCATCAGACGCCGAACTTCCGTGATCGGGCACTCAACGGAGAAAAACTTGCGCGCATTATCTTTCAGGATTTTCTGGCTCTCGGTTAATCCAAATTGCATGGGAACCTCAGTAATTAGTACTTAGTATTTCGGACTCAGCTCCAGCGTCCGCCGCCAGTGGCCTGGGCTCTTGCAACATCAAAATCACAATTCTCAATCAAAAATCACAAGTTCAAACCCATTCGCGCAGATTCGCGGCAAAAGGTCTTGCATTGGCTAATTGCCAACTATTAATTAGTGAGTACTGCTTTTCTAATAGCTCTTTGGCAGTCCCAGCACAAAGTGCCCAATAATATTGCGCTGGATCTCTGACGTTCCTGCTTCAATCGTGTTTCCGCGGGAACGCAGATATGCGTAGGCCCACATTCCCTGATCGACCGCATGATTGTCCGGGCCTTCGATCTGCCCGTAAGGCCCAAGAATTTCCTGAGCTATCTGCTGGAAGCGTTGGTTCAATTCGCTCCAGAAGATTTTCTGGATCGAGCCTTCCGGCCCCGGCACTCCGGTAGCGCTGATGCGGCTGAAAGCGCGCATCTGGTTCAAGCGCATGATCTCAATCTCAGCGTAGCACTGGGCCAGCTTCTGGCGGACGAGAGGATCTTCCAGCAGGGGACGCCCGTTGCGCTGAAACTTCCGCGCCAGCTCGATGAGCCGTTCCATATTGCGCTTATAGACGATCTGCAAGCCTGCCCCAAACGTGCCGCGCTCATGCATGAGCGTGCCGATGGCCACATCCCACCCTTCATTCACCTTGCCTACAACATTGGACACGGGTACGCGTACATCATGAAAGAAAAGCTCGTTGAATTCAGTTTCGCCGGTCATCTGGCGCAGTGGACGAACTTCCACGCCCGGCGTCTTCATGTCCACCATCAACACCGTCAATCCTTTATGTTTGGGAACATTGGGATCCGTGCGCACCACCAGTTCGCACCAGTGCGCTGCCCACCCATAGCTGTTCCATACCTTCTGGCCGTTGACAACATAATGATCGCCATCAAGCTGCGCTTCGCAGCGGAGATTGGCCAGATCAGAACCGGCGTCGGGCTCGGAAAAGCCCTGGCACCAGATTTCCTCGGCGCTCAGGATCTTGGGAAGAAAGCGTTTCTTTTGCGTCTCTGTACCGAAAGCAATAATGGTTGGGCCGATGATCCCTAGTCCCAGAACATTGGCAAACGGTGGAGCATTGGCCAGCGCCATTTCCTGCCAGAAGATGACCTGCTGCATCAAGCTTGCGCCTCGCCCGCCGTATTCTTTCGCCCAGGAAATTCCCGCCCAGCCGCCCTGATACAACTTGTATTGCCATGCCTTCAGATATTCAAAGCGGGACTCCAGCGATTCCTCGCGCCGCTCGTCCCAATCCCTGGGCACGTTGGTCTTGAGCCATGCGCGAAGTTCATCGCGGAACGCCAGTTCTTCAGCGGTTAGATTCAGGTCCATTCGTGGAAACTCCTTAGTGCTTTCAGCGGGTCAAGAACAACTTTGTCAAGACCTCGGTAATCCTATTGAATGAATCTTCATTCAGTCAAATACTACGGGTGCTAAGGGCTGTCCTGAAATTACCGGATGCCACTGGCTGGCGAGGAGACATTTCGTGAGCCGTCTAATAAGGTAGAGGATTCTATCCGGACTTAGAATTTGAGCTCAAGAGTCAGTTGAAGACGGCGAGATAGTATCGATCGTCGCGGCTTCATTCTTCCGCCTTGAGCTCTTTCATAAGCTCTTCCAGATGCTTGAGAATTGCGTCGCGGGCCGGTCCGTAGCTTGCGGCGGGCCAGGACACATCGTTCCAGGTCTCAACAGGCGTCTTTTTTGAGTACTTCGAGGGAATAGGGCAGAAAGCCACGATTCTCCGCGCATGGGCTGTGTCCTTGCCGGACAGGACTTGCGGCCGTTTGGTTTCGAGGGCGATGCCATCAGCTTTCAATCCCCGGCGAGCAGCCGCGGAGACATCCTCTTGCGGTGAGGTACCCCGCGCAATTGCGCGCAGGTCCAGATGCTGTTCGCGGGCCATCTTGTTGAAATAGGCGGCAGATACAACGCTCAGGGCTGCACCGTGCTCGCAGACGAAGACAATCTGCGAGTTGCGCCTTAACCTTTTGTCCGCACTTCCAGTTTTCATCGTTCCTTGTCCGCCCACGATCGCCACCAGTAGCAAGAGCCATCCCATGCGAAAATCTCCCTTTATGTTATATATATATCATAAACTGTGATATAGATAACATAACAATGTTACAGCAACAACATCCAGCTAAAGGCCTGCTTCTGATCAGCAGTTCGAGCGTGTATGGCCAGGGCTACCTTGACCACGTGGAAAGAGAGATCGGAGATCTTCTGGGCGGCATTCAGCGCGTGGTTTTCATCCCTTTCGCGCTATATGACCGCGAAGCATACTGCGCAAAGGTCCGCGAGCGGCTCAGCCGCATGGGTCTTGCGCTGGAGTCAGTACATTCGACTTCTGGTCCGGAGCGTCTCATCGAGGAAGCAGAAGCCATCTTCATCGGCGGAGGCAATACTTTTCGGCTGCTCAAAGCCCTCTACGACCACAATTTGCTCGAACCGATTCGACGTCGAATCGAAAACGGTACACCCTATATCGGCTCAAGCGCCGGCTCCATTGTCGCGTGCCCAACCCTGAAGACCACGAAGGACATGCCGGTGGTGCAGCCGCCTTCCTTTAACGCGCTGGGCCTTGTGAACTTCCAGATCAGTCCTCACTTTCTTGACCCTGACCCCAATTCCACGCATATGGGAGAGACCCAGGAAGAACGGATCATGCAATACCTGGAAGAAAACGAGAGCCCGGTGGTCGGGCTGCGGGAAGGCACACTGCTGCGGGTGCAACGAGGGTCAGTGATATTGCGCGGAAGCAACAATGCCCGTCTTTTCCGCCGCGACAAATCACCAGTTGAAGTCCCACCTGACACCGACCTCAGCGCTGACACCAAAGCCAATGCGATCGCGAGTGAACGATGACAAATCCAGACGGGACTCTGTTGCTTTCTCGCGCGGATGTTGCCGCGCTTCTGACGCTTGAAGAATGCATCGTTGCAGTTGAGGATGCCTTCCGGCAATACGGCGAGGGTAAAACATTGCCACCCAAGGTATCAGGCATGCACTCTGTGGATGGCGGATTCCACATCAAGGCGGCGCTGCTCAGGTTGTCGCGTCCGTACTTTGCCGCCAAACTCAACGGCAACTTTCCTTACAACCAGCAGCGATTCGCCCTGCCCAATATCCAGGGCCTCATCCTGCTCAGCGATGCTACTAATGGCTATCCACTCGCCGTAATGGACTCGATTGAAATCACAATTCTGCGCACCGGAGCCGCAACCGCTGTTGCCGCCAGGCGCCTGGCACGGCCTCATTCCAAAACCGCCACCATTTGCGGCTGCGGCAATCAAGGGCGTGTGCAACTCTGGGCCCTGCGAACAGTTCTTCCTCTGCAAAAGGTGTACGCGTTTGATCTGAACGAAGCCCAGGCCAACAAATTTGCTCATGAGGTCTCTCAGGAAACAGGAATTGCAGCCGAAGTGGTCCACGATCTGGCAAGCGCGGTGCGCAAGAGCGATGTTTGTGTAACCTGCACTCCAGCAAAAAAGTATTTCGTTCACAAAGATGACGTGATGCCAGGAACCTTCGTGGCAGCCGTGGGGGCTGACAACGAAGAAAAACAGGAACTGGACCCGCATCTCCTGGTTTCCAGCAAGGTCGTGGTGGACGTTCTTGACCAGTGCATCGAAATCGGTGATCTGCATCATGCCATTTCCGCAGGCTTGATGCAGGCGAGCAGCGTACATGCTGAATTAGGAGAGCTGGTCTCCGGCCGAAAGCCAGGGCGAACTTCGCCACACGAAATTACAGTTTTTGACAGCACCGGAACTGCACTCCAGGACGTTGCCGCTGCGGCAATGGTTTATGAGCGCGCTACTAAGGCGGGACGCGGCATCCGGTTTCAGTTTTGAAATCACAGCGATCACTACGTGTTATAAGTGTATCTTTAGTTGCTATGAAGGTATCGGCAAAACAAAAACCCGC
This sequence comes from Candidatus Angelobacter sp., assembly GCA_036522215.1. GTDB lineage: Bacteria > Acidobacteriota > Terriglobia > Terriglobales > Acidobacteriaceae > Angelobacter. Next base: position 9,279 of record DATDGH010000889.1, read on the forward strand.
TGCCTGGCTTTTATTGGTCTTCACTCTGCCGACGGCAAAGGCCAGCGAACGGGTAGGCGTGTGGCGGAAGCTACAAAGATATGGCGCGATTGCGCTGCCGGCCTCCGGCTATGTGTTGCCTAGCAATGCCATGAATCAGGAACGCTTGGAGTGGCTGGCCACCTCGATTCGCAGTTCCAAAGGACAGGCTGCGGTAGCCCAGGTGTGCTCCTTCGATGATCTGGAGAACGAGGAAATCAAACACATGTTCAATCAGGCCCGAACCCGTGACTACCAGGCGGTGGAAAAGGAACTGAGAAAACTTGCACAGGTGCCGGGCCGTGACAGGGTTCAGCCGGGCATCCTGCGCTTGAAGAAACGGCTGGAGCAAATCATCGAAATCGATTTCTTTGCGTCGCCTGTGCGTGGCCGCATTGAACAGGCGGTGCAGCAACTCGAAGGTGAAGGTTCCGAAACAGGGCAGGCGGGCAAGAAAAATCGGAAAGATTATCTGGGACGAACCTGGGTCACTCGTCCTCATCCTGGGATTGACCGTGTTTCTTCAGCGTGGCTGATCTCCCGCTACATTGATCCCCGAGCCAAATTTACCTTTGGCAATCAGCCACAGGCGCAGCCTGAAGCAATTCCTTTTGACATGTTCAAGGCCGGTGGATTTGGCCACTCCGGCAATGATTGCACCTTTGAAACACTGGTCAAGAGCTTTGGCATCAAGGATTCGCGAGTAAGACTTGTGGCGCAGGCAGTCCATGACGCCGATCTGGCTGACGAAAAGTTCGGGCGAACGGAAGCGCTAGGCATTGATCGAATCCTGGACGGCTGGAACAAGCAAGGCATGTCCAGTGAAGAGGTCTTGCGCCGAGGTATAGAAATGATTGAGGGTCTTTACAACGGAATTCAGTGAAAAGGAGCCATGATGCGGAAGACAACAGGTGTGTTCATATTGTGTCAGCTTCTTGTGCTGGGCTGCGTGGCGGCGTCGCAGACGTCTTCTGGCGCCAACGATTGGAAGGCTGTCGGCCAAAAGCAGGATTCTCTGTTGATACAAGTCGCTTCTATCGACTTGCCTGGCCCAAAGGGAAAACGCTTCGACTATCTGACGATTGATGGCCCGCGACACCTGCTCTTTTCCACTCATCTGGGAGCGGGCTTGCTTTACGTCATCGATTTGCAGACCAACAAAATCGTAAAAATATTTGAGAATCTGCCGGGCATTGAGGGCGTGGAACTGGCGCCGGATGCCAACAAGGCTTACACATCGAACTGGCTGGAAAACAAAATAGGAGTCATCGACCTCCAGCAGATGAAGCTCATCAAGAAGCTTCCGACTGAATCCAAGCCGGACGGAATCGCATACGCAGCGCCATTTCACAAAATCTATGTTTCCGATGAACGCGCTAATGCTGAAGCGGTTGTGGACGTAAACAAAGATGAGGTCGTTACCACAATTCACTTTAAGAGCGAGACCGGCAATCCACGCTACGATCCTGTTTCCAAACATATATATGTGAACTTACAGGATAAGAATGTGATCGCTGAAATCGATCCTGCGACCGATAAAGAGATAGCCGAATATTCAGTCGGGAAATGTCGTGGCAATCATGGTATGGCCCTGGACAGCGATCACCGATTGGCATTCCTTTCCTGTGAAGGCAACGATCTGATGATGGTGTTCCGTCTCGATACGCACGAGACCATCGCTTTTTTCCCTCAAGCCAAAGGCGGCGACGTAATTGCCTTCGATCCTGGGTTGAAGCGAATCTATGTTGCCTGCTACGAAGGCGCCATCTCTGTTTTCCAGGAAGATGATCCCACTCACTTTCGCAAGCTGGGAGACGTGCCCGTGCAGAAGAAGGTCCACAGCCTGGCCATCGATCCCACCAGCCATCGTGTTTACGCGCCCGAGCAGGAAGAAAATGGAGCTCCTGCAGCAAAACTAGCGGTGTTCGAGGTTGTGCCTTCCTCCTGAGAGCGGATTATGGCAACCAAAGCCGAAGTGCAGGTAGAAGCGTCCCTCGCGCAATTCGTGATGTATTTCCTTCGTCTAGGATGTTTCGGCTTCGGTGGCCCCATTGCGTTGGTCGGATACATGCAGAAAGACCTCGTCGACGACCGGCATTGGATCGCCCAGCAGGACTATCTCGACGGGCTGGCCTTTTCCCAGCTTGCTCCTGGACCGCTGGCAGCGCAGCTTGCCATGTATCTGGGCTACGTGCGTTCGGGATTATGGGGAACGACGATCGTCGGCGTAGCCTTTGTTCTTCCATCGTTCCTGATGGTCGTCGCGATTGGCGAGCTTTATGTTCGCATGGGCGGTACCCGCGTCATCGAGGCTTTGTTTTACGGGATTGGCGCCGCCGTCATTGGCATCATTGCCCGATCAGCCTTAAAGCTGGTGAAGACGGCATTGAAGAAAGACTGGCTGCTTTGGGGCGTCTTCCTCACACTGGCTATTTCTACTGCAATTACAGAACGGGAGATAGTCTGGCTTTTTCTTGCTGCCGGATTCCTGGTCATGCTTCTCCGGACACCCCCGGTGTTCTGGAAGAGCCGCGCTGCAATGTGGCTTTTTGCGCCTTTCAGCCTGAGCCTGGGTAAAGCAGGAGCGCTTCTTGTGTTTTTTCTGAAGGCCAGCCTGTTCGTGTTCGGCAGCGGTCTCGCTATTGTTCCTTTTCTTCACGGTGGCATTGTGCAGGAGCATCATTGGCTCAATGAGGCCCAGTTTCTGGATGCTGTCGCTGTAGCCATGATTACGCCGGGGCCGGTAGTAATTACGGCTGCCTTTATCGGTTATCTGGTAGCAGGATTTGCGGGCGCATGTGCCGCCGCGCTGGGCGTGTTCCTTCCCGTCTATTTATTTGTAATTCTGGCAGGACCGTCCTACAGGCGCTTTTCTACGTACACGCAGATACGTTCTTTCGTGCAGGGCGTAACTGCCGCGGCCACGGGCGCAATCGCCGGAGCCGTGGTTGTACTGGGAAAACACTCGATTCAAGATGGATGGACGATCAGCATCGCCGTGGCGGCCCTGCTGGTTTTGTGGAGGTGGAAGATTCCAGAGCCGGTCATCATTGTGCTCGCAGGTGCATTAGGTCTGGGGCTTCGGCTCACTCGCTAAGCCGATCCATTTTATCGAAGTCATCCTGCCAGTGGCAGGTCCACCCCTGACAGCAGGTGGCGCAAGACTTGAAGCGATTGCCTTGAAAAATGCCTGAATACCGAACAACTTGCAATTCGATCTCATAATGAATACAATTGTTCTCAATATGAGATCAACATCTGATTCTTTAGCTGACGTTTTGTTTGGACAGGTTCGTGGAGGAATTCTTGCATTGCTC
>DATDGH010000890.1:0-11537 GCA_036522215.1 Candidatus Angelobacter sp.
CCACAAAGATCATGAAGGGAAACAGATCACTCCACAGTCTTTCTCCTGCAGTCTGGCGATATCCAAATTCAGGGAAGACGTACTGTTCCAGGCGCAGGCCGGGGCGCGAGTGGTCGGAGAAGAGGTAAAACTCGGGATTGCGCGCGACCTCCTGATGTTGCTGGAGAAATTGCGCCAGCGCCGGGTTGTTCCGGCTCACATATTCCTGATCGCTGAGCAACGATGGATCGCGGCCAATAACGGCCGTCAGTTTGGGGCTCAGGCGCAGAATACTGAACAGCCGCTCCCGCGTTGTTGCCAACTCTTCCTCGCTGATGGGCGAAGGGTTCGTCACCGCAGGGTTTGTGGTGGAATGCGGCGCCGCGGTCTGAGCTGCCATCCAGCCAGCAGGGAGCAGGGCCAATAATGCCAGAAACAGCCAAAATCTTTTATTAATTCGCATCTGTATGATTCCTCTGCCCCGTATAACGCGCGGGAGGAGGGATGGTTAACAACAAAAAGCCCAGGCCAGACGCCACAGGCAACAGGCCACCTGGCAGCAATCACGGAACCGATTTCCCTGGGAGAAGGCTTTGCTTAATCATTCTTTGCGGGGTAACCTGTCAGGGAATCGTTCTGCTGAGAGGACTTCAAGGCTAGACGCCCCAGTTCTCCGCAGTAAACGCATCTATGAAGCCAAGACACATGTGGTCACAGCCGGGGGCGGCTGCCCTTGTGCTGTCTCTTTGTTGTTATCTTTTCCTGGCAATGAGCCCGGTCAGTGCCTTGGGCATGGATTATTGGCACACGGGTGGTAACCAGATCCTTGATTCCAAAAACCATCCTGTGCGCATAGCAGGAATCACATGGTCTGGTTTTGAAGCTCCGGATGCCGTGGTTCACGGCCTTTGGGCCCAGGATTACAGGTCCATTCTCAAGGCGATTCGCCAAAACGGTTATAACGCCATCCGCATTCCGTATTCCAACCAGATGGTGGAAGCCAACCCCAAACCCGTCAACATCAGCTTCAGCAACGCCACCGGCCCCATTAACAACGATCTGAAAGGACTCACTTCCCTGGAAATCCTGGACAAGGTTGTCGATTTCGCTGGAGCAATTGGGTTGCGCGTAATCCTCGATGATCACCGCTCGGAAGCCGGCACATCGGCTGAGGCCAACGGGCTTTGGTATACCGACGAGTTTCCCGAGCAGGCCTGGATCCGCGACTGGGTGGCTCTGGCCCGGCGCTATCGAAAAAAACCAGCTGTGGTTGGGATGGACCTGCGCAATGAGCCGCATAATGCCGGCTACGGTGGCTCATGCTGGGGCTGTGGAACCATGGGCAATGACTGGCGGCTCGCTGCCCAAAGAGCAGGCAACGCTATCCTCGCCGTAAACCCTGACTTGCTGATCTTTGTGGAAGGCACTGACTGTTACAAAGGCGAGTGTTATTGGTGGGGTGGCAACTTGCTTGGAGCCGGAGAATTTCCGGTGGTCTTAAAAGTCCCGCACCAGCTGGTGTACTCTGCCCACGACTTTGGCCCAGCCCTGTTCCAGCAGAAATGGTTTACGCCCAGGACGACATCAGCCAGCTTGCAGGCCATATGGATAAAGTACTGGGCCTATATCTACCTCAGTAATAAAGCGCCCGTATGGCTGGCTGAGTTCGGCACTACCAACAAACCGGCGGATATCCAAAGCACCAACACGGGGTCACAAGGACAATGGTTCAATGAATTGATTCAGTTTCTGAGCACGCACAAAGGGATCAATTGGGCTTATTGGGCCTTGAATGGCGAGGATCCTTTTGGATTGTTGAATGCCAACTACGATGCCGCCCCTGCCAATGCCAGTAAACGCGAGCTCCTCTCGCGAATACAGTTCATTTCGGACCAGAATTTAAGAAACCACACAACAGATGAAAAATAGATGAAAATCTTCGTGCAAAAGCAACATTCTCACGAGTCGTATTACAAGTGATCGCCGTAAATGAGAAAAGCGTGCAGCCCCGTTCCTTCCCAATGGGAGACGGCCTGAATCCAACAACTTAGCCAGGCATTCACTAGAGAGCCACGATCCAAAAAAGCGTTCCGCAATGGTCCATGTCCTTCCGGTCCCAAAAAAATAAATGAGCTTTTCTGGCTCACTGATGGTACATTTTCACCTTCACTTACATCAGGGTTGCATTTTGGGAAGCCGGGGGTACCTGCTATGCCGCTTCGTCTCTCGTCCCACGTGAAGGTCTCTTTAGGGCTGATCGTCGCCCTGTTGATTTGGCCATCCATCATCGCTGCGCAAGCCTCGACGCACAGCCCCAGTGGTCATTGCCACGTAACCGATGGTGCTTTTACGACGTGCCCCGATGGCAGCCAGGAATGGTCCGATGTCCCGGTTGCTGCCTTCCCGGAAAGTAATGCTTTTCTCTACGCTGACCAGGCCCATCTGGATCCCTCGAATCAATCTTCGTCGCCAGACACCCTCATGCTTCTCTATGAGGTATGCGGTCGCACTACACCGCTGGGTCCGAATGAATATGTCACGGTGACTTTTAAGACGGTGGAAAGCGGCGGCGGACCTGAAAAGCTGCGCAATTATGTCGTGCACGTTTTTACCGACGGAACCATCATCTTCACCGAGGACGGCGTGGTTCAAGTTCCGGGCCGAACCCAGGAGGTAGAAGGCCAGCGTGGAAAAGTCGGTTTTGGACCTTCTCCCAATTGTTCTTTCAACCATGTGATCGCCGAGTTTCAGATCAAGCTCGATGCGGCCGGAGGGCATGGCTATTCAACAGACCCACTCTTTTGGGGCGGCTTTGCACCCCCGCCTCCGCCACCCCCACCTCCGCCACCGCCGAATCGCGTGTTGACCCTGACCCTGCCCGGACCGGGAGTCGGTTCGGTTAGTTCTTCACCGTCAGGTGGTCCGTGCAACACAGGCCCGCCGTTAACCACTTGTACCCAGTCGTATCAGGACCAAACATCAGTTACCCTGACCGCCACGCCCGATTCCAGCTCTACCTTCCAGGGTTGGAGCGGTGATTGCGCCGGATTTGGAACCAGCACTACGTGCACCCTGACCATGGACTCGGACAAAAGGGCAAGGGCAGTCTTCTTGACTGGGTGTCCCGGCAGTTCGGGTATACCGGTCACTTTGCAGGGATCAAGCAGCCCGCCCTTTATCATAAAATTCGTTGGCCCTTTCCCGATATGGGGGCAGTACCTACTCAAGGATTTCCCCGCGCAATTTAATCCGTCCGCTGGGGCAGGCATATGCACATTGCAATCCGTTGCTCAGCCAAGGCCTGGCTTTTTGCGAGTCCTGTCCCTGTCCTTCACCGATCTCCAGATTGTCCAGACCAAGCTGTTGCCGGCACTTGATTTCTTTACCGCTTCCTCCGTTTCCGCGCCCTCCTGTCCCTTCAATCTGGTTTTCCTGGATAACAACTGCTTCCTCAATAGTCCGCCGTCGCCGGATAATCCGAACGACATTGTCGTGCGCTGGCAAACCATACCATGGAACATCAGCCCGCTGAGGTTGGTATCACACGACTTCGGTCCCAGGACGTTCTACGTCACGGTGAGTGGAACCTTTGTCAATCCCACATCTGACACTTCCAATGTTACCAACCAGATAGAACACTTTATTGAAGCCAGCCTGGCTAAGCCTTTGCTGGCAACCATGGCTGCGGCCACGGATATTGCTGCTGAGGCCGCTCAGCTGATCTTCGAACCGCCCAACCAGTTGGTCGTGACCGATCCACAGGGGCGCCGCACCGGACAGAACGGTTCTGGGACGATATTTGATGAGAACCCTGGGGCCGGCTACTTCCAGACCTTAGACGGCAATCTGGTATTGCTATTCCAGCCTTTGCAGGGATCGTACACGGTGGATATCTTCGGCAATCCGGGGGCTGCCTTTGGCGCTTCAGCCACAGGTTTAAACCTTAGCCAGGGCATTGTGGGTCCCGGCAGCAGCAACGCCTCGTTCACCGGCGTTATCGGGGCGACCGGCCAAACTACTGTGGGCTATCAATTCACAGTGCCACCGGTGGCGAATCCAAATACGGGACAAGCACAATGGAGTTTATTATCCCCTACAGGCACACTTCCTTCGCCCCGAGTGGACTCCAGCGTGGTGTACGACTCGACCAGCAACTCACTGATCATGTTTGGCGGCAGCAACTCACAAGGATGCACGACAAGCCCCAGCTTGAACGATAGCTGGTCGCTCTCCAATGCCAATGGTGTAAGCGGAACGTCGCAGTGGACCCAGTTGTTCGCTGCGCCAGCATTGGCGTCAGCAGTCTTCAACAACACACCTTCAGTGCGGCGCAGCCATACCGCCGTTCTCAATCCCGCCAGCGACAGAATGATCGTCTTTGGCGGTGATCCGGTTGGCTGTGGCACTCAGAAGCTGAACGATGCCTGGGTCCTGGCCAACGCCACAGGGAGAAATGGACCTCCCAACTGGCAGCCGCTCGCCTTTAGTGGTGGCACGCCAACACCACGTTCGAATCACACCGCGGTCTATGATTCGACCAACAATCGCATGACCATCTTCGGCGGCGCCGGTCCCGAAGAGGATACTTCCGATGTCTGGGTGCTGACTGGCGCTGATGGCACTGCCGGCATTGCGCAATGGACGCTGCTGCAACCCACGGGCGGACCGCCGCCCGGCGATGAGGGTCATGTGGCTGTATACGACCCAACATCCAATCGCATGACTGTTTTCGGTGGCCGGCAGGTGTGCTGCGGACCCGCCATCTCGAATCAAGTCTGGGTTTTGACCAATGCCAACGGGCTCGGCGGCGCTCCTCAATGGATCCAGCTCAACCCAACCGGAACACCTCCGTCACCACTGTTCGGATCGGTTGCTTCCTACGACCCATCATCGAACCGCATGCTGATCTTCGGAGGAGCAACACCCACGGGACAAGTGAATGATGTGTGGCTCCTGACCAACGCCAACGGACTGGGCGGCACTCCTCAATGGATTAAAGAATCTCCGTCTGGAACCAAACCTTCGCCGCGAGGCGGTGCTCAGGCGCAATCGGCCGCAGACTATGATCACGTGGGAAATCGCCTCATGGTCTTTGGCGGCGGCACGGCTACCGGGCCTGTTAACGAGACCTGGGTACTCGGCGGAGCCAACGGAACCGGCACGTTCACCTTTGGTGCAGGTGGCAAAGCTGTTGATACAGACGGTGATGGCATACCTGACGATCTTGACAATTGCCCAACGGTCCCCAATCGGGACCAACAAGATACGCTTTTTGCCGGCATTGGAGATGCCTGCAGAACGCCTGGCTTCGCGCGCAAGACCGCAGCTTTCCTCCAGGCCAATCTTGATGGAACTACAACGGTTGAGCCGACTGGCCTCAGGCTGGATCAGGAGCCTCCGCTGGCCGATCAGTGCGGCAGAATTGTTGCCTTCCGGTTCAGGTCTGGACAGTCCCACTCTGCCTCCGACACGGCCTTCAACCTTGTTAACAGCATGGTTATAGCCGGTGTGATAAGTCCACTGAATGCAAACCAACTGTTTGATGATTGTTTGCAGAACGCTGGGAAGCTGCTCGGGTCCACGATCGATATCACGCCGCCTACCACAACGGCAGACGTTGACGGTGATATGAGGAATGGTTGGTTTGTGAGCCCAGTGAAGGTAAAACTCAAGGCCACCGATCCGGATAGCGCGGTAAGCGCAACTTTCTTTAACCTGGACGAAGCTGGACTTACCACCTATTCAGGGCCGTTCACGATCTCCGCTGACGGCATACATCGATTCTTCTTCTTCAGTGTCGATCCGGCAGGTAACACGGAGAAACCAAGGGGGTTCACCACCGTACAGATAGACAAAACGCCACCCATGGTGACCATCACAGCCCTGCCGCAACCGGCAACCGGCGACTCTCTACCGGTAGTTGTCACGGGTAATATTACCGATGCCACTTCGGGAGTCGATCCCGCTACTGCATTCTTTGAGGTCAGAAAAGGTGGCGAAGACGACGAGGAGGAAGACGACGATCGAGACGTACAACAGAAGGGAACAGTTACCTTGGCGGCGGATGGAAGCTATTCCTTCACAGTTCTGCTAAAGCTGACTCACGACGAAGGAGACAGCAATCACGGCGTTAAGATCGTTGTGGGCGCTAGAGATAATGCTCGCAATCTGGGCACGGCTGCCGCAACGGTTACTGTCCCCCAGGGCGGCGACCATGATCATGACGGAGGTGATGACCACGACTCTGACAGGTATGAGGACCGTTGATCATTTGCCGGCGGCCACATCGGCAACGGTTCCATCGCGGGATTGTGTGAGGCGATTGCGGTCTTTTTCGTCGGTATCGTAGCCTGGTCGTTGCCGGGACTCAACGTAGCTCCAGAAACTGCTGCAGACGGCGGCAAAGTAGATGGCCGCCTGCCACAGCAAGGTCAAAATAGTCAGTCCCCAGACGGGCTGGCGATGGGCGTTGTGCATCAGCAGAAGGCAAACCGTCGGCGCCAGACAACACGTCCCCATCACCAGTTCAAACCAGACAACGCCCAGCGTCGTGGATAGCGCCGATTGCTCCGCCCCTTCTCTTTTCTTGGGAGTGCGCCGGAAAACACCGCGCCGTGATACCAACCCTCGAATGCACGCGAGGGCAACGATGGACGAGAGCCCGAGTAGCAACGTCAGGGCGTCCCTGGATTCTTTCCAGGTACATCTAGCCCGCAAGCGCAGAGCCCACATAAACCGGACCACGGCCAGGGAGATAAACAATAATGAGGGTATCAGAATAGTAGTTTCGTCAAAAAGCCGGCTGGAGAATAACTTTCCTGACAGCAGGGCTGCAGATCCGACTAGCAGTACCGCTGTGCAACTCAACGCGATCGGGCCATTCAGCCACTGAAGCCCACCGTTCAGATAGGCGAGTCGCTGGGCCATAGTAAGTTTCCCCTTAGACCAGGGGTTCAGCAGCTTTCCGGCGTGCTTGCGCAGAATCTGCATCCCGCCGAATGCCCATCGATACCGTTGACTTCTCAGCCCGCGGTAATCCAGCGGCATGATTCCACGGCCATAAGCGCGTTGCACGTAGACTGATTCATAGCCTGCATCGAGCAATCGCAGCGAAACCTCCGCATCTTCCGTAACGCACCATTCATCCCAGCCGCCAATCTGCTCCAGGGCTGAACGACGGATCAGGCCCATTGTGCCGGCGTAAATAATCCCGTTGTATTCGTTGCGGGTAACCATAGAGATCTGAAAGAAATACTGATACGCAAAATACAAAGCGTGCGCGTACCGCTCACGATAGGTTTGATCGCGATAGTCCTGGGGCGTTTGCACAAAAGCAACCTGCGGGGTCGCGAAAAATCCAATCAGGTCTTTGAGAAAACTCGGATCAACAACATAGTCTGCATCCACCACGGCAATGATTTCCGCGTTCGATGCAGTCTCCGACAATGCAAAATTCAAAGCGCCTGACTTGTAACCCGGCCAGGGAAGAAGGTGGAAAAATCTGAAGGGTTTTCCGACGCTCGCGCACCAGGCTTCCACCGGGCGCCAGAGCGACTCATCTCGAGTGTTGTTGTCAATCACCAGCACTTCGTAGTTTGCGTAGTCGAGCCGGCCCAGCGCATTCAGCGTTTCTATCACCAGTTCGGGCGGCTCCGCGTGGATGGGCAGGTGCAGGGAGACTTTGGGAACATAAGTGCCAGTTGTATCCGCTTCCGGCCGGCGCCTCCATCGAATCCGGCAAACGACATCGATAATTTCGAACATATTTGCCAGCAGGAGCGCTAAAGCACCGATCTGCAGTACCAGGAGCGCAGATGCAAATGCGAAGGTCCACGCGTTAAGCGGAGCGGTAACGATCACGTGGGACACGTAAGCCAGGAAGATGGAGATGGCTCCAGCAGTTGCAGTGAAGGCAATGTGGCCTGGAGCGTTCCAGTGATTAAAGAGAAATACAATGACAACACCCAGAACCCACCACCCGCCCAGAATGGGGATGAATGGCAATGCATCCTGACCGGCCGCAAGTGCTACCAGCAATGTCAGAAGCGCCGGGCCGCCAACCCCCAGGATTGATGCCAGCCAGGATGCCCGGCGCACCCGGCCCCCGAAGATTAGCAAGACAGCTACGCCAAAGATAAGCGCGACTGCTGCGTAAGTTACCAATTCTGGAAAAATCGTCCCTAGGCCCATTTTCACCAAGAATCTTACTGGACTTTTGACCAAAAGAGGCTAAACAAAAAATTGATGTTGGTGGAAAGTTGGTCAATGGTCGCGGACTAAGTGCGGGCTGCGTCAGATTCCGAGATGCACAAATGGGGCTACGGAAGGCACTCCTTCGGCGTTCACAAGGAACAGAAGGTAGTAACCGGGAGGAGCCAGGTTGGAGTTGGAAGGCACAGTGGCCTGAAGCTGGCCTGGCTTGACCGTGAATGCCAGGCCCACCAGCCGCTGATCCATGTCAAAAGCATGAGTAACGGACCCGGGTCGCACCAGCACCACGGATCTGATACTGGCTGCATCCGGAGTGTTGATCTGGAATGTGGTTCCATACTTAATCCTGGACGAGGACAGCGAGGCGATCACAGGCCTCTTCGCCGGGTTGCCGGTGGAATCAAAGAGATACGCGGGCTTATAGACCTCAATGTGCGGTTCGAAGGTCGCTCGTCCGCGCACCGGGTTGCTGCCCACAGCGATCACCGTAGCGTCGGGCAAAAGCAAAGTGTTGGAATGGTAGAGGCGGGCAAAGTGCATGGTACTGGCAGAAGTGAAGGCATTGGTGGTGGGATCGTAAAGCTCGGCCTGAAGCACTGCTGTTTGAGGATCCTCATTCGCCGCCGATCCGCCTGAAACCAGCACCTTGCCGGTAGGCAGCATGGTGGCATTCATTTGTATGCGTGCTGCCACCATGGCGGGACCAGTGACCCATTTGGGAGCGGGAACTGACAGGTCAATCAGCTCGGTTGTGTTCGTAGCAGCGCCCGGAGGGAACTCATTCCCACCACCCAGAATCATGACTTTGGGCTTGTAGCCGCCAGCCGGCGTCAACGGCAATAGAACCGACGAGCCATAGGTGCGCAACTGACCAAAATTTGTTTTGGCAACGAAGGTCCACCTGTGAGTCACCAGATCGAACATTTGCGAATCCGCATTAGGGCCATCCTCAAACACCTTGCCATCCGGCAACAGGTGCTCACGCGGGTAGTACTGAATGGCGCCGAAAGCTATTCCCACAGTGGTCCACCTTTTGCCGTCGCCTATTTCCACCTTTATGTTCGTTCCCCCTTTAGCGGCTTCTCCGGCAAGCACCATGACCGAACCATTTCCCAGCAGTGTTGCAGTGGGATACCAGCGGCCTCCGCTCATGTCTGGCCCGTTTGTGAATTTTTCCGTGGCGGGATCGAACAGGGCGGTGTTTTTAGAACCCCAGAACGCTCCCGCCGGGGCAGCCACGTCATATTTCAGCGTGCCACCCAGTACTAATGGCTTTCCGTCGGGCAGAATGGTCATGCCGTTGCAAAACATGTCCCAGTCGAGGCGAAATGTACTAATGGTTTGCGAGACAGGATTCCAGACCCCAGCTTCAAAGATGTTGTTGGCGCCATCGTTCCCCGAACCGCTAATCACTAGCACTTTCCCGGTGTACATCAGCGCCATGTGTACGGGATTGAAGGGCATCATGACGGACAACGTCTCCCACGCGCCATTCACTTGCGGAGACGCTTCTACGAAGGACGGCGGCGCATCTTTGTGCATCATCTCTTGAGTCTGAATGTGAGGCGTCAGCGGCTCATTGCTCAGCGATTCCTTCACTAGCAGTTTTTCCTGTGCTTGAGCCGCACCCTGCCGGCCCAGGCAGAACAGCGTAACGAACAGCAGCGGAAGTACGAGCCAAAGCCGCACACGGTCACAGGCTGGCACCAGACTGTTTGGGGAAGCTTGAGAATCATGAGGGCGAAAGCTCAATGCGGAAAGCATGCCTTCCAATCTCCGAACGACCACACGAGGAATTTGATCTGCTTATGGAAGCATGCGGCTCCGTTCGGGTCAAGACCTGGGAGACATCTACAGATGCGGCGCCTTGTAAAGGGTCATGTAAGCTATGCAAAGTCAGGCTGAAACGGAAACCGGGAAAAGTGAACCCCAGGGTGTGAATCTCCAGGTGTTTGGTTGATCTAATGGATCCCCGGTTTTGTGTTGGGTGATCTGGAACCGCAGGAAAACCCAAAGAGCATGCAGCGCCTGGGGATTGGCGGTGTGAATGACAACTCGCCCGCCTGAATCCATGATTTCAACCTTGTAGGCGAGCTTTTTTCTCAGCCGTTTCAGGACCGGAACGCCGGGAGGCGTCTGGTCGTGGACAAACATCGGGATATCAAAGTCACCGGAGGCAAAGGCCCTGGCGATGTGCTCCAGGTGCATTCTGATCTGGTCGATGCTGGTTTTGTCGTCAGGGGAGTTGGCAAGAACCTGTATCACGCCGCCATCTTTGGTGAGAAGAAAATGGTGGGTGATTTTTTCCTGATCGAAGCCCATGCCCTGGTTGCCGCGCTTTTCCAGGTTTTGGTGGTCAGGGGGTTTTGTGTCCTGGGCGGAACAACAGAGAGCTAATAGCAGGATGAAAATTAGAATGCCCTGTTTTTTCATGGTTAATAGACGGGAGAGCGGTGGAAAAGAAATCGCCGTGATTCGCGTCCTTCAGTTCGACGCTCTTCTGTGTCTATTAACAACATTCTAACTAGATGTAAATTATTAGTTGACAACATTTATAAAGATATGTTCTACTAAAGATGCGGCCCCAGGGGCTGCCGTAGTACTTTGATCTTTGAAAACTGAATAGAAATGGGAAGCACCGTGCCTCGCCTGTAAAAGCCCCAGTGTCGGCAAACGTTAAGCGGGACGCAGCAGGAGAGGTGTACTTAGCACCCGTGAATTGAATCGCGGACGCAGCAGAAGAAGTGTACCTTGCGCTTTGCCAACCGGACGCTTGTGCTTGCGCGGTTTGCCTCTGGGTGTTGCCTTACCTGTTCCCTCAGGTTACCTCGACCTCAAAAGGTAACTTTAAACCTGCCTGAAGGCTACTTTTTCCCCTGACGTGATCACGTGGCGGACGGGAAAACGGGTTGTGTCGCGCGGTGGATGAGATGTAGCCTATAGCCCTTTTCACCCAAAGGGCACAACCCAAAAGGCCTTTGCAACCCCTTTTTTAGCATCAACTCCTTATGAATCACGGAGATGCGCAGCGTTACGGCCTTTGCTCCGATTTTCAGAAATGTTTATCAACTAATCTAAAGGCCCGCGACTCGCAAGCGAGTCGCTAGACGCTGATACGTCGTGACCGCGCGCCTACGCGGTCACTCTTCTAACGTCGAGAGATCTCCTACTTCCTTACCCAGTTCCTGTGCTTTGAGTAGGCGGCGCATGATTTTGCCGCTACGGGTTTTGGGTAGCTTGTCTGGGAAGGCGATTTCGCTGGGGATGGCGATGGAGCCCAGCGTGTGGCGCACGTGGTCTTTGAGCTTGGCTTCCAGTTCAGGCGAACCTGTGTGTCCAACGCGCAG
>DATDGH010000891.1:0-4760 GCA_036522215.1 Candidatus Angelobacter sp.
ATTGGCCGGCATCTGGTTATTGCCACCCTGCTGCGCTAAAGCTATGCAGGAGAGGCAGAGCATCACAGCGGACAGAAATTTGTTTGCGATTTCCACTTTGGCTTCCTGATTCGCAGTATACGTTGACAGGTTACGAAAGCCGAGACAACGCGTTATATTGGTCTGTATTCCCATGCACAACCTCTGGCATACCGCTTTTTCAGCCGAAGCACGCGCGCGCATGTGTCTCTGTAACTGCATCGCGATTGTCCTGGTAGCGGTTCTCAGCGGGTGCGGCAGTTCCGACGGCAAACAGGAATATGCCTATGTCTCAGTCCCTGAGGCTGTTCTTCGTGATCGTGTAGCGGCTGCTGTCTACAACAAGACGGGAACCGTCCACAATGGGGAGCGGGTTGCGGTTCTGGAACGCATGATCAACCGGCGCTTTGTCCGCGTGCGCTCTTCCCGAGGCGAGGAAGGCTGGATCCAGGATCGCTATCTTACAGACCAGAAGACCTTCGAGCAGCTCAAGCATTTGGAAGATCAGTTCAAGGACGCGCCGGCGCAGGCGGTTGCCGTGACCAGGCGTGAGACAAACCTGCACGCGATTCCCGGACGCAAGACCGAACATCTGTATCAACTGGCGGAGAACCAGAAAGTGGATGTACTGCGGCGGCAAACGGCAGACCGCAATGCTCCCGCACCCAGCGCCCAGCCGAAGACCGACAAAAAGGACCAGGACCCAGAGTCATCCGCCGGCGAAGAAGAGATCAATGCAAAACCCGGCCAGGCGCCGCTGTTGGAAGACTGGTGGCTGGTGCGAGATGCGCAGAAGCATATAGGCTGGGCCCTGGGCGGCCTGCTGTACGTTGATATTCCCACCGACGTTGCCACGTACGCCGAAGGCCACCGCATTAGTGCCTTCTTTGTTCTCGATCAAGTTCATGAGGGAGACAAAAGCATTCCTGAATATCTGGTACTGCTAACGGAGAACCACGACGGCCTTCCCTACGACTTCGACCAGGCGCGAGTGTTCACCTGGAATGTGCGCCGTCATCGCTATGAGACGGCCTTTCTTGATCGTGGGCTCTCCGGGTTTTTGCCGGCCACAATAGGAAAGGAAAATTTCGGCTCGGAGGGCGAATTAAAGACCTTCACGCTGCAACTTGCAGATGCAGACGGCAACCTCCACCCGGCAAAATACAAATTCAATCCACCCATGGTGCGCCAGGTGCTTGCTCCGGGTGAGCAGCTCCCGCCCAAAGTCCGCCATAAGACCGCCAAGCCTAAGCGTGTTCGTTCGCGCTAAGCCTTTCTTGGTTAGAATTTTTCCCCAAGCGAAGCGAGGGAACCCTGCCTCTTTCACGGCGTTGCGGGGCGTACGCCCTGAGAGTTTCTTCCGGCGATAGGGGGCCTCATTCTCCGCTCGAGGCAAGCTACAAAAAGGCTCTGGCATCCGCAGGCAGAGATGTACCCTCCAACTAGGGTATGGCAGACAAAGTAAAAAAGCTAAACCTGGAACGGGATTACAAGACGTACCTGTACTTCATTGATGGCCAAGGGAATGTGAGCCGGAAATCGAAGTCAGGGGATGGGGCTGCCGAGATATTGGTGCCCGGCGCTGTCGAGCGGGACAGCCGGTACCTTTACTTTATCGATAAGGAGGGCGATATCTCATGCTCTCCGCGTGCAGCCCGCCGGAAAAAAGAAGCCGCCTGAATACGGCCCATGCCCGTGCAATCGCTGAATCTCCTCGTCTTTCGTGATGGTACAAGACTGGCGGACGGGAGATCTCTGAAAATCGCCCTCACTCAGCAAGTCCAGCTTTTAGATGGTCCGTTTCAATCGGTTAGAACGCTGGACGCGCTTCTCCTGGCCGGAGAGTTGGAATCTGCGCTGGCCGACTGCGATACCAACTCCCAGAAATTCTCTACGATCACAGACGCTCTGGCGGCGGCCGTAGTCAACTCTGAGGCGATCACTGGCGCAAGTCCCTTGCTGGCTATTCTTGACGCCACGCACGTTCCTGAAAAACTGAGCCTCAGTGTGCCTGAAGGCTTTGCCTACTACGCACTGCATCCCCTGGTTTTTGCCGATGTGCTCGATCATCTTCCTATCTCTTCCTCCAGGGCCGCCGTGGTTGGAATCAGGACCATTGGCGCCACCCTGAGCGCGGTGACTGCCGCTGCTTTGCGAAAGCGCGGATTTTCAGCCGATCGCATCACGGTGCGGCCGATGGGTCATCCTTACAATCGCCACACCCGGTTTTCGCCGCAGCAGATGGACTTTGTAAGACAAGAAATTGCGGCTGGCTCTTCCTTTCTGGTGGTGGACGAAGGGCCGGGGCTAAGCGGTTCGTCGTTCCTGTCGGGTGCGGAGGCGTTAGTGCAGGCTGGCGTCAATCGGGAGTCGATCACGCTGATTTGCAGTCATGCACCCCAGTTCGACTATCTTTGCGCTGAAAATGCGGCTCAGCGCGGGCGCCAGTTCCGCTGGGTGGCAGTGCCGCAGGAGGTGCGACGCCCTTGTGAGGCCCAGGTCTGGATTGATAGTGGTCAGTGGCGACCTTATTTTATCCCTCAAGAGTCTTCCTGGCCGGCATCGTGGCTGAACTTCGAACGGCTTAAGTATCTCTCCGCCGAGAATGCGGAGTCGCGCTTCTACAAATTTCTTGGCCTGGGCCATTATGGGCGTGAGGTCCTCCACCGCGAGGCCAGACTCGCGGCTTCAGGCTTTGCAGTTTCACCACGAATTGAGAGCGAGGGGTTTGGGTCGTATCCATTCGTAAAAGGGCGTCCGATGTCAGCAGCGGATACATCGGAAAGCGCGTTGGCCCGTCTCGCAGCCTGCTGCGCCTCTCGCTTGCATCTGTTCGCCGCCGTTGAATCCGTGGATTTAGCGGCAATGCAGCAGATGGCTGAACATAACCTTGAGCAGTTGAGATTTGATGTGTCTGTGAATCTTCAACTCGAACGCCCGGTCATTGCAGATGGCCGCATGCAGCCTCACGAGTGGCTGCTTACTGGCGCAGGTCAGATGCTCAAGACCGACTCCGGCAGCCACGGTGACGATCACTTCTTTCCTGGAACAGTTGATATTGCCTGGGACCTGGCCGGCGCAATCGTGGAGTGGCAGATGACTCCTGCCGTTACGAAAGCTTTTCTGGAACTGTACCGGCGGGCGAGTGGAGACGATGCGGAGAAGCGGATAGCTGGCTACATTACCGCTTACACAGTTTTTCGCTGCGCCTATTGCCTGATGGCGGCCAATGCTATTCAAGGTACAGAAGAGCATCGGAGGCTGGAGAAAGCGGCTGCATTCTATAGGAGTAGATTGCCTTTCCATTACCAACTTACCCGGCCGCCAAGCTGTCCATTTCAGAGAATGGGCCAACCTCAGGAATAGAACTCTGCCATGCATTCCACCACATGCTGCTGCTCGTCGTCGCGCAACTCGGCAAACATGGGTAGAGCCAGGACCTCAGTGGCGGCGCGTTCCGCTTCGGGGAAATCGCCCGCGGTATGACCCAGCCAGGCAAAGCATTTTTGCAGATGCAGCGGTACAGGATAGTAAATCTCTGTTCCAACTCCATGCTCGCTCAGGAAGGAGCGCAGTTGGTCGCGTTTTTGCGCCCGGACCACATACTGATGGTAGATGTGATGTGCGCCGGACAAGGTCTTGAGGGGCATGATCTTGCCTGTGCGTGTGAGGCCGGAAGCCTCCAGCATTCGGGTATAGATCCGGGCCCGCTGGCGGCGAGCATCATTCCATTGCGGCAAATGCGGCATCTTTACCCGCAGGATAGCCGCTTGAAGCGAATCAAGGCGGCTGTTGGCGCCGATCTCGTCGTGAGAATAACGCTCTTCGCTGCCGTGATTGCGCAGCCTGCGCGCATGTTCCGCGATTTCCGCATCGTTCGTGGTGAGCGCCCCGCCATCACCAAATGCGCTCAGGTTCTTGGTGGGATAAAAACTGAATGCTGCTGCCTGTCCCAGGGAGCCTGCTCCCTTTCCCTTCCAGGTTGCGCCCACGGCCTGGGCAGCATCTTCAATGACGGTAAGCTTGTGTTCCCGCGCGATGCGGTTGATGGCGTCCATGTCCGCACATTGTCCGTAGAGATGCACCGGCATGATGGCCCGCCTGCATGCTCTCGGGACGGCGACTTTCTGCGCGACACAGGCTGGATCCAGGTTTAAAGTTTCCGGATCGACGTCGGCAAAAACGGGCCTGGCTCCAGCGCGCACGATGGAACTGGCGCTGGCAAAAAAACTGAATGGCGATGTGATAACTTCGTCTCCGGGCCCGACTCCAGCCGCCATCAACGCCAGCCACAGAGCATCAGTCCCGGATGCACAGCCTACCGTTTCCCGGACGCCGCATAGAGAGGCAAATTCCTGTTCAAATTTCCCGCCTTCATCACTGAGGATGTAGCGCTGGGAATCGCAGACCCTGGTCAATGCCTGCAGGACTTGAGAGCGGAGGGAGGCATACTGGCGTGACAAGTCCAGCATTGGAATCTGGATTGCAGTTTTTGGGCCGGTACTCTTCACTTCCCTGGATTTTAGCACCGGTGGTGGGGCGTTTCAGGGAAACTGACCCACTATGCGTATCACCTTCTATCGACCGGCGGGCGAATCACGAGCTTTTTGATCGAGGCGAGTCGAAACAGCTACAATGAAAGGCTTGGCGTTCTAGATCAGTAGTTTTACTGTCTCCAAAGGGTTCCCATCTTTTATGGATGTCATACAGGAGAAAGATCGGCAGATGGAAAACAAGCCGGC
>DATDGH010000892.1:0-3952 GCA_036522215.1 Candidatus Angelobacter sp.
CAGCACGCAGGGTGTGCGGTATTCGAGGGCCTGCAGAAGTGGTCCGGCTTGAAAAAAGCGGCGGCCGTGCAACTCCGCAGCCAGCAGGTCCCAATCCAGGTTTATCGTTTTGGACCTCAGCTCCACGCACAACCGTTGTAAGGATTCATCGAATTTACCAATTGCTTTGCCTTCGTCGATTCCTTCATAGCATTGCAGACGCTCCACTGAGGTACCGGCCGCTTCGGCTACGGCATACGCAAGTTGAGTCTTTCCACCGCCCGCCACCCCTTCGAGCAACAACGGCCTGCGCAGCGATGCAGCCAAAAAAACTGTGCTTACGGTAGTCGAATCTGCGATGTAGCCAGTTGACCGCAAGCCTGCATCGACTTCTGCCTGTGATCGAAACAATTCGCTAGTCCTCTCCGGCCGATTTAAACAGCCTCGCGCGGACCAGAAGCTAAGCGAAACTTATTTTTCGGTCAAATTGGTAGCCAGGGCCGCAAAGGGAGCAAAAAGGGGTACGCGCCTGAAGAACATTGCTGGGCTCCAGGCGCGCGGTTGTTTCCTGCTGCTTATTGGCCGTTTTGGGTTTGGGGACGTTGCGATTTGGGTTTAGCTTGCTGCCGGATAGTCTAGAACCGGACGTGGGAATCGGCTGATTTGATACTGAAATTGATACATCCATTCCAGCCACGCTCACTGCTAGAGTTTGCTCATTCCGAGGTTTTGCGTGCCGGGTGAATGTCTAACGTATCGTTTGTGGCTGAAACTGCAGCGTCACAGGGACTGGTTGCTCTCACCTTCTTTGGTTTTGCCGGAGTCATGCTTTTGGTTTCAGTTCGGCCACCTTGAGCGTGGAGCGTTGGGTCATTGTGGGCTTGAGAAATCATCCAATGTACGAAGGTACCTCCAGCAATGACTAGAAGCACCACGACCGTTGTGATTACCGCCCCTCTGAGTGCTATTTTTCCGAGGCCCTTAAGTAACGTGGCCAGTTGGCTTTTCATAGTGTTCCTCCTTAACGGTTGAGTCCAAACAGGAGCCAGCGCGTCAAGGAACTCGCTTGACCAGCGTTTCCTTACTCGATCCTGGCAACTGCTTGGGTGTTTCACTGCCAGGCTTCGAGTGCGAAACCAGGTCAGCACATTTCCCCGCGTTGAAAATGGCCGCGAGGTGCCTCAAAGGACCAAATCGCGTTCTTTGGTCTTCTGAGAAACTTGTGCTGCTCAATAGTTTGTGGTGTTGTAGTTTTTACATGGCCGGATCGCTCCCTAAGCCCCGGACACCGCTAGGATGAGTGTGGGCGGGAGGCTGCCTCTGCCGCGCAAATACGGGATTTGATTTCTTTGAAGCGAAAAACATTTGTTGATTTTTTGTACATTCGCAGCAACCCATCGTCTGCCCAAGAGACGAAAGGGTGGGGCACGGTCTCAGGGATCTGGCACCCGGTCTTTGCAAATGAAAATCTGCCGGCTTTTTGTTCATCAGCAGCCCCTAGCGGTCTAACCCGACTAAGCACTTTGGTTCCACCATAGGTCAACGGGGGAAGCCGGAATCGAATCAGCAGACCGAGACTCCCCGTTGAATAACTGTCTCCAGCCCTCCGGGGAAACGCCGGAGATAAGAAACTCTCGTTCTTCGTTGGAGAGTTCTGGAAATGCATTCTGAGCTACAGCATTCTCCTCGAAGTAGCTATGGGCACCTTGCTGCGAAACGAGTACGGAAAAAAGTTTCCCCGTAACGACACATGGACCACTGAGCCGTATTCGGCCATCCCGCTCGTAGTACCCGGTCAGATTCCAGTAGCACATATCTGCTCCTGACTCGCAGCAGCGGATCTCTGATAATTCAGTGCGCGGCGACCGGTACCAACCGAAAAAAGCCTGGCCGCCGCAGCCTCCTTTCCGCAATCAAGAAAGCGAGTCCGGTTGATAGCTTCTGGCCTGCGCCTAGGTCCTGGAAGCTAGGGAGCAACGTATGTGCGAATCAGAATTCGGTCAAATTCGGTAATTCCTGAGGTTGGAACACCGATTTGACCGAGACACCTACTTCGATTAGAACCGGTTCTTCATGAAGTTCTACGGGAGGTGGCTATGGCGCTCTCACGCCGTCAACCAGCAGGCCAAGTCATGGCGCAACAGCCTAGTTCGCGCCTTCGAGATCAGATGCCCGGAATTAACCACCACCAGCCGGCGCTAGCGGCAAAGACGAGCAATAGCGACCCAAAATCGGACAGCGGGGCTTTTGAACCGCTCCTGGACGCAGAAGAGGCGGCCAAACTGCTGAGGATCCATCCCCAAACGCTGCTACGAGGCGCGCGTCGCGGAGAGATTCCCGCAATTCGGGTTGGCCGTTTGTGGAGATTTCGCGCTTCTATCCTCAACCAATGGCTGGAACGAATCGCCAGCTAGCCGCCGACCGACATTCATTTGTGAAAGGTCTCGACCCCAACCCTCGCGCTCATTTATGCTGGAAACGGCTGTCGGTACCGTTTAAGCGAAGGAGGAGCTTTGCTTAGACGGGTACGATATCAACAGGGAAGTTTAGTTCTAGAAGAGCGGAAGAGAGGTTCGGCAGTATGGGTCTACCGCTGGTCGGAAACCGACATCAACGGCAAACCAGTACGTCGCAAGGCGCAGCTCGGGGACACGAAGAAGTATCCAACCGAGTCTGCGGCCCGGTCGGCAGCGGATGCTCTTCGGCTAACCATCAACAATCAATCCAGGCGCAGGACTCTGGTCAAAACAACCATCAACACTCTTTGGGAGCACTACTGTCGCGAGGAACTGCCTTCCAAAGAGCCATCCACGCAGGACGCTTATCTTCAGTACGCAAAGAACTGGATCCTTCCCCGGTGGGGAACGTTTCTTTTGGAAGACGTGAAGACGGTCGAGGTAGAACGCTGGATTCACGCAACCGGGAGAGCCAACGGAAGCAAAGCGAAGATGAAATGCGTCTTCTCGGCGCTGTTTTCGCACGCGGTCCGCTGGGAGTTCTGCGGCACCAATCCGATTTCGTCGGGAATCCCGGTCGGAAGCGGCGGCAGAAGGGGTCCGAGTGTCGGCGTGAGGGTCAGCGCCAAGCGGAAGAACGCACCTCTGGTGTTGTCACCAGGGCAGGTCGCCCTGGTATTGCGAGACTTGGAGCTCCGCGACCAGCTATTGGTGTTTCTGGACGGAGCACTGGGGGCTCGCCGCGGCGAACTAGGGGCGCTGCGTTGGCAGGACTGCGATTTCGAAAAGCAGACATTCAACGTCCAACATTCCTACTATTGGCGTCGAGGAGGGCATCTCAAAGCAACCAAAACGGAAGCTTCCGCCAAGTTGCTGCCGATGCATCAAGCGCTGAGAGACGCTTTGTTGGAATGGAAATCGCAGAGCCGTCGCAGCCAGCCGGAGGATTTTGTCTTTCCCTCCCGTCTTTTTCAGGGAAGGAAAGCGCTCGATCTGGCTGCGGTCCTCAAGCGCAAGATCAAACCCGCATTTGCGAAGGTCGGTATCGTCGGAGTCGGCTGGCACACGTTTCGCCATACGGTCGGAACGATGTTGGCCGACATGGGCGAGCACCAGCTTACGATTCGGGACTACTTGCGCCACAGCAATCTTCATGTGACCAACAAATACCTGCAAGCAACGGCGGAGACCAAGCGCGTAGCGCAAGGCAAATTGGTGGATGCGATTTTGCCGGGTGGCCAGCTGTTGGGGAGCAGGCTGATTCAGTAGTGGGCAGGAACAGCAAACCGCGACGTTGCTGTTCAGATTGCCCGCAGGTTCGGTGGGCGACTGCTTATCTGACCCTAACTGACCCAGATTGGTTTTCGGGGTCCTTTGTAAGTGCTTGAAAGATATGGCGGGGACGACGAGACTCGAACTCGCGACCTCTGCCGTGACAGGGCAGCGTTCTAACCAACTGAACTACGTCCCCTCAATGACTTATGAATGCGCTACAGCCGATGTGCCAGTTTTTGTGT
>DATDGH010000893.1:0-2953 GCA_036522215.1 Candidatus Angelobacter sp.
GAAGCTGACGTTGAAGTCTATTGGCCCAATGGACTGCACCAACAATTCAAGAAGGTTTCTGTCAACCAGTTGATAACGATTCGAGAAGGTTTGGGGATAGTGAACAACAAGGCCTGGAGCCGGGGCTGAAGAGGCCACGGGCTCGCACCTCAGCGGCCGGGGTAGAAGAAAAGTTCTTGACAACGAATAAACGTAGTATTTATACATTATGCCTTCTGGGTAAACGTTTGCTCAGAACCTTTCGTCCACAATTGAAAGAGTTTAGCCGGAGGCCACCATGCCAGGATGCATGCCGTCTCGCCGTTCCTTCTTCGTATTGTCGAGCCTGGTGCTCCTCGCTAGCGCAGCCCTGGCGCAATTCACCGGCAGCATTCAGGGAGTGGTAGAGGACAAGAGCGGAGCGGGAATTGGTAAAGCCGACGTCCAACTCGTCAATATGGCAACAGGTGTGGTGGCCACGACCGCGACGGATGCCTCGGGAAACTACCGCTTCCTCAGTCTGGCTCCTGGTAGTTACAAAGTAACGGCTGAAGCGGCGGGATTTGCCAAATCGGAAGCCGATGTCACCTTGCTTACCCAGCAGAATCTGAGTGTCCCCATCTCCTTAAAGGTCGGCTCTACCTCGGAAGCGATAACGGTCACCTCCGAAGCTCCGCTGGTGAACACTGCGGAGACCCGCAATCAACTAACTTTGGAGACGCAGTCGCTATCCACCCTGCCGCTGGCAGGCCGCAGTTTCATCTCGCTCGTAACACTGGCACCGGGCGTCTCAGGTCTGGGAACCATGGGTGGTGGAACTCCCGGAGGTGGCGGAACGCCAGGATCAGGCGTGGACAACTACTCGACCGAAACGGCTGTGGATGTGAGCGCCAATGGGCAAGGTACCGTGGGAAACAAGTTCATTATCGATGGACTTGATGTAAACAGCAGTATTCGGCAAGGTGTCCTGAACCTCACACCTAATCCCGATGCGATGCAGGAAACCAGCATTCAGGTCAACACTTTTTCATCGGAGTACGGCGGCGCCAGTTCGATCCAGATGACGAGTACCACAAAATCCGGGTCGGATGCATTCCATGGACTGGCCAGCGATTACTTCAACTACCAGAACATGTACGGCATCACGGAATTCATGACTCCTGGCCACACAAAGTACCATCCGTTTCATAGCAACAACTTCTCAGGAGCGATTGGCGGTCCAATTATTCCTCACCACCAACTCTTCTTTTTCTTCTCGGTCGAACCGCTGCGCTCATCAGCTGCTACAGGAGGAGCGACAATCAACTCTCCGGATCCGGCCTTTGCGACTTGGGCGCAACAAAACTTCCCTGGCACTTTTGGGACGAAGATCCTCAATACGTATGCGCCGACAGGCCTCACGGGCGGCACCGTATCGAAGACGGCGAATGACATCTTCCCAGGCACCTGTGGAACAGCAGCGACGAGTAGTCTGCCGTGTTCCACTCCCATGATTGACACTGGTGTTTTCAACTCCAGCAATTTCCGCAATGGCGACCAATACTTCATCCGCGTCGACAAATATTTCAAGAACGACCGAATTTACGGTAGTTTCTTCCGCACAGATCTCAGCTTCGGCGGGCCGGCGCCTATCCCGCAGTTCTCTTCCACCAACAAGAACTGGGAACGTGCTTTCCAGGTGAACTACACGCACACATTCAGTCCCACCACATTGAACGAAGCCATCTTCGCCCAAAACCGTATCGAAGGGGTGCAACATCAAACTGGCGATTTCACCGTCCCATCGGTGGGAGTGTCTGGACTTTCCAACCTGGACGGCTTCGGCGGCTTCTATGGGCAAGGCTTTGCGCAAGGCGATTTCATCCAGCACAACTATCACTGGCGAGACGTTCTAACCCACGTTCGTGGGGCTCACGTCTTGAAGTTCGGTTACGAAGGGTGGTTTGGCGACGATGTCGAGCCCTTCCAGGGACCGTGGTCCACACCAAAATTCCAATTTGACAACTTGTTGAACCTCGCGCAAGACGCGCCCCACACCGAGGGCGGAGTGATGTATAACCCGGTCACTGGTCAGCAGCAGCTCTGGGAATGGAACGCCGCTTCCAGAACCTGGGGAATCTTTGCCGAAGACACATGGAAGGCGAGACGCAACCTGACTCTGACGCTGGGTCTGCGCTTTGACGATCAGGGCAATCCCTATTCGCGTTCTGATTCGACCGTGTTTGGCAATTTCTATCTCGGATCGGGAGCGACCTTCCAGGATCGTGTGGCCAGTGGCGTTGCCAAAGCCACCAAGAATGCTCTGCGCGGTTCGCCTAAGGCTTACAACCCGCGCGTTGGTGTTGCCTGGGACGTGACCGGAAAAGGGGACTGGGTCGTGCGGGGCGGGTTCGGCATGTATGCGAACTGGCTGTCTCAGGCTAATGTGCAGGAGGAATTCCGCGGCAATCCTCCGGGGGACATCGAGCCAACTTTTTCTCGTGGAACATCCACTCCCCCGATTTTTGTACAGGGGAGCGGCACTAAACCTCCATTTGGATTTACCTATCCCGGGCCCTTATGTGCGAACCCATCCTGTCTCAACGCAGCCGGGGGAGTTGCTGGCGCGAACAATCCGATTGGCGGCATCAATCCTAACCTGAAAACTCCCACCGCCTATATCTATGCTGCTACCCTGGAGCGAAAAATAGGTAACAACCTTGTCGCCAGTGTCCTTTACAGCGGCTCTCACTCCGCCGATCTGGTTGCGAATGGCAACCAAGCAGGCACAGTCAGCTATGGGTCTGACATCAATGCCAAGCCTGGGGATTTGTTAGTGAACCCAAATCCCACAAGACTCAATTCCAGTTTTGGCGCGATCTCCTATGCAGACAACGATCGGGTTGCCAACTACAACGGCGTGACTTTTGACCTGAGGGGACGGGCGAAGCGTGCCTTCTTTGATGCTTCGTACACGCGCTCCAACTCCAAGGAT
>DATDGH010000894.1:0-4133 GCA_036522215.1 Candidatus Angelobacter sp.
AGAAGGGATCCCAGCCTCATCTTATGGGGGACTCAGTCTCACGTTATGGGGTACCAGTCTCACCTTATGCGTCCACTCACACGGGCTCAATGGGCTTTTGTTTTTCGGTTTAACTACATCCACTCGTACTCCCACAACTCATACACCTATAGCAACTCCCATTCCGCGTCATGATGCTTCCACACACATGACAGCTAGGCGCATCGCCCATGTCGATCACGCCTTTCATGGCATCGGCCGGATGGTAAACGCCGCGATCAACCAGGTTCAATGTTGTATCGTCAGCCGATGGCTGGTGCACCACACCAGCCTGGGGAGGAAATGTTTCCTTAGGCTGTGCCACATGAACCTCCTGGGGTGGAGCTTCGTTCAGAATTACCGGCTGGCTGACCGGCTTGCGCATGTTTTCGAACAGGTCGTATTGCTGGCCGGCCACAAACCTCAATTCGATCCATCTGAAGATGTAGTCCATGATGGACTTGGCAATCGGGATCTGCTGGTTGCCGGTGAAGCCGCTGGGCTCAAAGCGGCTGTGGGCGAACTTGTCGCATAGCAGCTTCAATGGGACGCCGTGCTGCAACGCCATGGAGACAGCCAGGGCAAAAGAGTCCATCAGCCCGGAGACCGTGGAGCCTTCCTTGGCCATGCGGACAAACAGCTCGCCCGGAGTGCCATCGCGGTAAAGGCCTACGGTGATGTAGCCATCGTGGCCGGCAATGGAGAACTTGTGGGTGATGGAGGCGCGCTCATCCGGCAGGCGATGACGCTGGGCCCGGGGCGGCGCTGATTCCTGCTGCTGCACGGTCGGTGGACGCACCGCCGCCAGCGCCAGCGCCTTCTGTTCCGTGGTCAGTTTGAGGAAGGCTTCGTCGTCGGCGCTGAGTCTGGTTTTTTCCGCCAGGGTGCCGCGCCGGGCTGCCTCGTCGCGGCTGGAGGCCGCCATCAGCGGCTGCGCCTTCTTCGATCCATCGCGGTAGATGGCCACGGCCTTCAATCCCATCTTCCACGACTGGAGGTAGGCCTCCATGATGTCTTCCACCGTGGCCGCTTCCGGCAGGTTCACGGTCTTGGAGATGGCCCCGGAGATGAACGGCTGTGCCGCCGACATCATCTTGACGTGGCCCATGTAGTGAATGCTGCGCGTGCCTTTCTGCGGCTTGAAGCTGCAATCGAAGACCGGCAGGTGCTCGTCCTTGATGCCGGGCGCGCCCTCGATGGTTCCGGTGGAATCAATGTAGCTGACGATGGAATTGGTCTGGTCTTCCTTGTAGCCCAGCCGGGAGAGCGCCTGGGGCACGGTGTTGTTCACGATCTTGATCATGCCGCCGCCCACCAGTTTCTTGTACTTGATCAGCGCCAGGTCCGGCTCGATGCCGGTGGTGTCGCAGTCCATCATGAAGCCGATGGTCCCCGTGGGCGCCAGCACCGTGACCTGCGAATTGCGATACCCGACCTTCTCGCCCAGCGCCAGCGCCTGGTCCCAGCAGGCCTTACTGCCTTCGTAGATTGCCGCCGGCACGCGGCTGCTATCGATCTTGTTTACCGATGCCCGGTGCATGCGGATCACGTTCAGGAACGGCTCGCGATTGATGTACCAGCCGGGACAGGCCCCGCCGGTGACTTCGCGCTCAGAGACGCGCGATGTTGCCGGCGTCAGGCTGGGGCACTGCTCGGCAATGCGCGCCGATTGCAGATAGGCTTCGCCGCACATAATGGCCGTAACGCAGGCGGCGTAGTCGCGACCGGCATCGGAATCGTAAGGCAGGCCGGAAGCCATGAGCAGCGCGCCCAGGTTGGCGTAGCCCAGGCCAAGCGGACGGTAATCGTGCGAGTTGCGGGTGATCATCTCCGTGGGATATCCGGCGTTGTCCACCAGGATTTCCTGCGCGGTGATCATCACGTCCACAGCATGGCAGTAGGCAGGGACGTCAAAGACGCCATTCGCGCCCAGGAATTTCATCAGGTTGAGCGAGGCCAGGTTGCAGGCCGAATCGTCCAGGAACATGTACTCCGAGCACGGATTGGAGGCATTGATGCGGTCCGTGTTCTTGCTGGTATGCCACTTGTTCACCGTAGTGTCGTACTGCATGCCGGGATCGCCGCACTGCCAGGTGGCCTGGCAAATCTTGCGCAGAAGGTGCCGCGCCTTGAAGGTCTTCATCGGCTGGCCGCCCTTGACGGCGCGGGTGGAAAAGTCGCCATCGCGCTCCACGGCATTCATGAACTCGTCGGTCACGCGCACCGAGTTGTTGGCGTTCTGGAAGAAGATGGAGCTATAAGCCTCCGAATCGGGCGAAGAACCGTCATAACCCATCTCGACCAAGGCCCATGCTTTCTTCTCTTCTTCAGCCTTGCAATCAATAAATTTTTCGATGTCCGGATGGTCAATGTTCAGGATCACCATCTTGGCCGCGCGCCGGGTCTTGCCGCCGGATTTGATGACGCCGGCAAAGGCGTCAAAGCCCTTCATGAAGCTGAGCGGGCCGGAAGCCGAGCCGCCGCCGGAAAGCTCTTCCGTAGAGCCGCGCAGCGGAGAGAGATTAGTTCCCGTGCCGCTGCCCCACTTGAACAGCATGCCCTCAGTCTTGGCCAGCGTGAGGATGGAGTCCAGCGAATCTTTGATGGAATTGATGAAACATGCGGAACATTGCGGCTTGCGGTAGCCGGTACCGGAGAACTCTACCTGCCCTTTGTCCATGTTCCAATGCCAGTTCTGCGCGTCCGATTCCGGCTCCAGGCGATCGCAACCCACGTTGAACCATACCGGCGAATTGAAGGAGGCCTTCTGCTGGACCAGGATGTGCACCAGTTCGTCATGGAAGATGTCGCGGTCTTCAGCCGAAGCGAAGTAGCCTTGCGCCCATCCCCAGTCGCGGATGCTCTCCGCCACGCGCTGGATGAGCTGGCGCACGCCGGTTTCGCGCTGCGTGGTATTGAGCGTTCCGTGCAGGTATTTGCTGGCCACGATATTGACGGCGGTCATGGACCAGTCTTTGGGCGATTCCACATTCTTCTGCTCGAAGATGCTGTTGCCCTTGGCGTCAGTGATGCTGGCCGTGCGCAGCTCCCACTCTATTTCGTCGTAGGGCGAGACGCCTGCGCGGGTGAAGTAGCGAGGAAATTTGAGGCCCGGAGCTTGTTTCTGCTGGGTCGATGTCTGCCTGGTTGTCTGCGTCGTTTTTGTAGTCAATTCCGCCATGTTGTTGAGCTCCTAGCTACCAGAATTGTCATTCCAAGTCGGCAGAGACGAGGAATCTGTTTTTCAATTGCCCAATTACCAATTACTCAATTACCAATTTCTTCCGATCTGCGGTTTGCCTACTACCGTGTCTACAGCCCGCTCCGCCACCGTTGCAGCTTCCTGTTGGCCGCGTACCGACTGTTCGAACACCAGCGCGGCCGCATCGAACTGCGAGTTCAGCCACCTCTTCAGTGCGTCGGCGGCATCACGGCGCTTATCTGCGTCGGTTATTACCACGTACCGCAGATAGCAGCGCGCCTGGGTCAGGCGTTCCTGCCAGGCGCTGCCCTGAGCAAACAGGCGGCTCAGGACCTGGGCCAGGTTTTCCGCCTCGTTGATCTCAAACACTGCCAGAAGGCGGCGGGAATCGGGGCCGGACGACTCCACAATCTCTTCTGCCAGGGCAAAGACTCCGGGCTGGTTCGGCGCCAGCAGGAGTCCAAAACTCGATTCGCAGCGGGACCAGCGGGACCAATTCAATTCCATCGGTGGCACTCCTTGAGAAAAAGATTCCCAGGCCACAGCGGCGTGCTGTTTTCAGCACGCCACCATGGGAGATTTACAACTTAGTGTCTGTGTTCACCGCAGTCACTTTTTTGGTTTGGCGGCGCCACCTCAGCGCCGTCGGCTTCTTCTGGGGGAGGGCCCGAACTGCTTTCTTGCAAAAAACCCAGTGGTGGGAAAATACGCCTGTATATGGTGCCTGTCAAGACCAAAACACTATATATTGTACCATTTTGTAAGATGCCATGTACCTTCGGTTAAGTGGCTTGTTTCAGGTGTTTTACCATGAGAACACCCGCTGACTTTTGGTTTACTACGTGAGTTCTGGCCTCAATTTCCACAAAAACCGCTTTTGGCTCTTAGCTTATAGCTCTTGGCTGGACTTTCA
>DATDGH010000895.1:0-5980 GCA_036522215.1 Candidatus Angelobacter sp.
GAATGCGATGGGCGTAAAGAAACAGAAGGTCAAAAACCTTTTGAAAGACACCAGACGAATCCTGCGCGACATGTTGAACCCTGACGGCTGCTTCTTTGCCAGCTAGAGAGCCACTCTTGGGGCACGCCTTGAGCGTGCCCCCTTCTTAACTTTCCGACGAGTGCCGCGAATAATGCGACACGTGATCCCAACCCTTTACACTCGACTGCCGCCAAGAGGCATTCCCACCCACCCCGCCCCTAAAAATTTTTCGAGAGACCGCTCACGCCGCGCCTCTCGAACTCTCCCTGGCGGACACCTCTCAAAAGATTGCGGCTTGCACCGCAATTTTTTGGAAGCCAACACCCCAATGCAAGGACACTCCACCACACCGCAAAGAACTCACGTACAACACTCACCCCATAGCCCGGCCAAGCGACTATCCCCTGCCATTTCGCACGCCTCAAAACCCTTCACTGTTTTCTGACTGGATACATGCTAGGCCATTGGCCTTTATGGAGTTCTAGCGAATGCAATCCCCATTCCACAATTGTTTCAAACACTTCCTCGCAGTATCCGCAATTGAAGACATAACTGCCTTCCATCTCCTTCAGCCCATCAAGAACCTCATGTACATTGGTGCCGAAGTCGCCTTCCGGCAAAGTAGGACTGTTTTCGTTACCCGACATTACGCCTGCTTTCTAAACTCGTGACGAACGCCCTTTCCAGTCCAGGGTATCAGCGAAGACTCCAACCTGCTAAAGGTACTCGCCTCGAATTTTCCTCTCAAAACATTTGACGAATGAGGAACGTTTCTGGTGGCTTAGAATTGCATGAGAAGTTTTGTAAAGCTCTCGGTCCAGCCTTGAACTAACACTGTGGCCACCGAGCAGCCTGCCAAGCGACACCCGATGGAAAGTCATTGAGAAGAATGGTCGGCCCTAGCGGACGATTTTAGAACTTTTGATTTAATGGCGATTTAAAGCGCCCGACCATTCCCTTGCCGTCTGGCCGTCCTTCGGCTTCCAAGCGGCTCCCAGCGCATTTATGCCCTCTTTTGTCTTTACCCATTCCCCATCGAACTGACCCCCGGCCCGGGAAAAATTTTGCGGGCGCTCGCCGCCCCGCAATCCCCGGCTCTCCCCTTAAAACCCAGCCCGTCTTGCCTCCGTCGCCTAAGATTCTTCCCCCGGCTGCTCTCCATGCACCCGTCAGTTCGAATCCCGTTCTCCCCACCAGAGAATTTCGGCAATAATATACTTGCCTAACCAGAGACTCTGACGCAATTTTTCTTCCAACATTATGCGTAACCGCTTACGCTTTTCGCTTGCCTTTCGCCTGAGACTCTGAAATAAACAGAAGCGGAATGCGCCAGTGTCATTACCACTGACGCACTCCTGACCAACCCGCACACGGAGGTGCAAGATGGCTGCTTCTAAGGCTAACCGCTCTCGCGCTGAAAGGAAATACCAGCGCGTTGTCAAACTCAGCAAGGCAAAGGGCAAGATCGTTGCTGAAGCTGCACTGTACGTTTCTTCCGATTACTACTACATCGACATACGCTTTGATGACAATTCGGCTCTCGTTTTTGATGTCGAGCCGTGCGTCAAAGTGTCTTCCGATCTGGCAAATTGGACAACCGGGAATTACAAACCTGTACGAAGATGGCGACCTGTCCACAGCAGATAATCTCGCCTGTTAAATCCAAAGCCCGCTAGAGATGGCGGGTTTTTTAATTTCCGTTGCGTTCAAGAATTACCGCGTAACTTCCGCCACCATAGGGTGCCATTGCAACTGGGTGCCACTCCTTTGGGAGTTTGTTCAGTTTGTTTTGCAACTCATCACTGTCAGCCGCACCTGTTATTACCCAATATCTTGGACTGCCTTGGGGCGCAGTGTTCGCATTCTGGGCATAGAGAAATATCGAGCAAATAGAGACAACGACCATGACCAACGCGACTACAGCCGTTCGCTTCCATTTAGACATACAACATACCTCCTCAACGTGATTTTTTCTTTATCCTGGCGTTTGCCAGCAACATTTCCCTTGTGCTAATACGGCTCTCGTCTTTGATGTCGAGCCAACCGTCAAAGTGTCTTCCGATCTGGCAGATTGGACAACCGGGAATTACAAACCTGTACGAAGATGGCGAGCTGTCCACAGTAGATAGTTGTAACATTGTAACGATTCCTAGGCGGGAACAGACTTCTCAGTCGTTCCCGCTTTTTCCCGTCGCAGGGTATCAACAAAGGCCTGAAGGCTTCCCGGCCATTTCATCCCCTCTTTCTTGCTCAGAAGGAACGTATTTCTAGCCGCTTTTAGGCGGGTGAGGTATCTCTGCATCTGGAATATCTCAGAATCCACTCGCGAGATGGCTTCATCCCACCCGGATAATGTAGTACTATTTTCTGCTTGACATGTAGTACTACTATCAGTCATACTCACCTCACAATGAAACAGGATTACAAGCCTGAGCTTGAGAAGTTCTCAAAAGAATTGGAAAGCCTTGTTCGGGAACGGGCAGAACTTGACCGCAAAATTCACCGGGTAAGGCAGATAATTCAGGGAATTTCCGAGATGGCCGGAATTAGCCCTGATGCTGCACTTGGTTCTCTTACGGAGTATGAAAATAGAGGCCTCACGAACGGAATTCGTGCGGTAATACAAGCCATCGGAGGCCAGCTCACTGCTGCTGAATTGCGTCAAGCCTTGATTGCTTCCGGCTATGACCTGAGTGAATACGCCAATGCTTCCTCGGTCATCAACACAGTTCTCAATCGGCTTGCAGCAAAAGGAAATGTGAAGAAAGACTTGGCCAAAAGGGATGGAAGTACTGTCGTGACCTATAAGTGGGTTGGCAAGAAGGAAAACAGAACACTTGCCGATTTGAGATGACTTTGGAAGTAAATACGAACGGCTTGATGTGTAAGCACCAAGCGTCATGCCAATCTCGCAGTTTGTCGCCGTGTTCTGCATGACGACGCCAAAATTGGAGGAGGACTGTAAACCAAGATCCAGCCCGGTAAAGGCATTGCCCGATATGCGTCCTCGAATGGAGGTGCGAGCGACATCCACCTGCAGGATTCCAACTGTCTGAACCAGGGCCTGCTCGGACGCGGCATCGAATTTCACAATAGACCACAGTGAGCTTGCGCCCTGGGCGATTGACTTCCGATCGAAGCCAGGGCCACACGCCGCCGTCCAGAGGTTCTCGACTGCTCATCTAGAGATGAAATTTTGAAGAAAATATGTCGGCGTTTTTTAAGGACTCTGTGAAAAGCCAGCGATGGAATCTATCGGACAACTCTGAAGGAGAATTTCTTGTCAGCGCCATCCCAGCTCACAACAATGTCGTAGAAACCCCGCGAGACCGCGGAGGCTGGAATATCAAACCTCAGTGGCGCTTCGGGAGGCAAGACCAATGACCAGACCTGTACGCCGTTCTGATTGGCCAGCGAAATCCGCCGTGTTTGATGTGGAATACCTACAGCGGCAATCTCAATTCTTATTTGCTGGGTCGGGTCAGTGATCTGGACCTGGGGACTTCCTGGTCCCATATGCAGTCCGGTATTTAACGTTAAGGCGACAATGGAATGTAACTGTCGTTCCTGCGCCAGCTCAGCCTGCAACTTTTCGTTCATGGCGGCCGTCATAACCTCCTGTTGATGAACGAGGCGAACATAGAACAGAGCTGACACAGCAAGAAGCATCACGGCAGCCATCTCACAATAAAGCCGGCCATGGGACCGCAAATGAAATAGAAGCTTTGGGACAGGCCTATCGTAATAGTGCCGCAACATGGCATCGATCCGGCGGCCTTCTCTTGTTTGAGGAAAGTAGTTTTCGAACAACCATTCATCAAAGGGATTCAACTTTCCATTAAGACCATCCTCAATGAGTTGCTGCTTTTCCCATTCGACCTGACCATGAATTCTTCGTCTGACAACACTCGCAGATCAATTCTTTCAGTTAAAGACTCGTCGAGCCCGCCCAGGAGGTATCGCCGGATTTCGGTTCTGTCATAGTTGGTATCGTTCATGATGGTCGTCCTTGAGAAGTGGCCCCGTCTTTTCTACATCTAGCAATACAGCTTGCGAGCTTTCGCCGTAGTCTAAAAGCCCGATGCCTGACAGCATCATCAGTTTTTCCAATTTCTTTGGCCAGCAGCTTTCTTTGGTCCTTCTTCTTGCCTTCAGTCAGATGAAAACGCTCCAGCAGGTGGCGGTCTGAAGGTGGCAATTGCTTCAGGCATCTTTCCAGGCATTCCAAATCTTCGTCACTAAACTCGTTATCGTTCCCAATCGGCTGCGGGAGGTCGTCCGGCAACTCATCGAACGTCCGCTTTGGCTCCCGCGCAACATTCCGAGCGAATCCGAAAATATAGCGATCCGGCTCGGCCGTTATACCCATCGCGTTGCCATCTCCAACCACCGACTGGTTTCCTTCGACGACGGCCAGGTCACCTTTCGTTGGCGCGACTCCGCTCACAACAATGAGCAGAAGCTGATGACGCTATCGCTCGATGAGTTCCTACGCCGCTTCCTGCTGCATCTGCTCCCCAAAGGTTTCATGCGCATCCGCCACTTCGGCTTCCTCGCGAGCCGCCACCGAGCTCAACTTCTGCCGCAGTGCTTTGCAGCACTCGACTCCGCAGCAGCGCAAAGCGAAACGGCAATATCCACGCCCCACGACGCAAGTCCCAACTGGTTGTGTCCCAAGTGTGGCGGACCCATGGTAGTCATCGAGAGATTAACCCCCGCTCAGATCCAACTTCGCTCCCCACCCACGGCGCTTAGGGCCGCAGCATGAAATCTATATCCCATTCCGAAAAGTTCGCGTGCTTCGCCGCGCCATGCCAATCAGCATCTTTGGTTCTTTGGACGTCACGACGCTTGACGAGAGTTTGCATGTGCTGGCCGTATTACTAACCCTAGCCCCTTACCGCCCGATGCTGGCAGTCGCATTGTCGCCTCGCGGCTTCAGTGCTAACCTACAGGTCAGCGGGATGCGCTGGCGTTTCGGTCATGGGTACATTGTCAGAGGGCTTTTAGACGGTTCGTTACCTCCCCGCCCTACCTCTTAGGGTACTGCTGATGGGACAACAGGTCTGGTCGGGATTCCCGCCAGACAATCACTCCAATAGTTAGCAGGTCGCGTTCTAAAATCGTCCGCTAGGGCCGACCAATGAGATCAAGCTTTAATTTCAAATATTTGCGGCGATACCCATCCAGCGGTTTGCCCCCCGGACTTGCTCCACCGTGGGGGGACTATTCCGGTAATAGGAGAGCCAGAGTGCAACGAGTCGAAACCGGGACTTCTGGAGAAGCAGTGCTCGGCCCGCGAAATCAAATCAATGAAGTTGCTTAAGGTAATTTCTCGGCGGCTGTTGCAAACCCGCGAAGTGTAGCGGGAACCTCCGAAGCTGCAGGCACAATGGAATTTCCCAAATAGGGAAATAATCTGAAAAAGATCGCAGTTTTCTAAGAAATTTAGGCCTGATTCCGAAAACTTAAAATTGTCTGTAACGAAATAGATTATTGCTGCACTATACCTATGAAGGGTTGTTCATATGAATGATATGCATCACAGATCATCTATCTGCAACGGGAACAAGAGTTTTATTGAGTGCAGGCTTTCGCGTCGAAGCTTTTGGCAAGGAGGGCGAGCGCTGCGAATCGCAGGGGCCGCAGCATTAGCACTGGTGTTTGTCTGCATGGGTTGCGGAGGTGGTGGTCCAAACCTTTCTGGTTCCCCAACACCCACATCTACGCCAACTGGCTTGGCGGCCACACCCGGTTCAGTTAGCTTTTCAACTACCGCAGGAGCTTCGAGCCCAAGTACTCAGACTCTCACCGTCACCAGTGGCAGCGCTTCACCCATAAGCTGGACTGCCGCGGCCAGCACAACAGCGGGTGGAAGCTGGCTCACCGTGAGCCCGACCAGTGGTACCACTCCCACGGCAGTCACAGTCTCGGCGAACATCGCCGGACTGGGCGCTAC
>DATDGH010000896.1:0-1715 GCA_036522215.1 Candidatus Angelobacter sp.
GCAATTCTAAATCGAGAGAATCCAGCTTACCTCAAAGTGATTTGTTTAGGCAATATGAGTCTTGTCTCATGCAAGATGAGCCTGAAGCCGGGAGTTGATTCTCATACAAGATGAGCCTGAAGAGGAAATTCCGCATGCTGGGGATTGATCATCAGCATGGACGACGGGGAGAAACAGAGCCTGGAACAGATCCGGGCCCTGGTAGAAGCCACGGAGGAGATACGATTCCACTGCCAGGACCGGGCAGAGTTGTACGGGTGGGTGAACCGGACGTTGCGCCAGCAGGATTACGGACGGCTGAAACGGAGCGGCAAAGGGCTGGTGCGGCGCTACATTGCCAAGATGACCGGGTTGAGCCGGGCCCAGGCGGCACGGTTGATACGGTGTTACCAGGCAGGCGGGGAAGTGAAGGCGCCTGCCTATCAGCGGCATCGATTTGCCAATCGCTACACGCGGGCCGACATCGAAGTGCTGGCTGCGGTGGATGAGGCCCACGAAACGCTGAGCGGCCCGGCCACACAGAAGATTTTGCAGCGGGCCTGGCATGAGTTTCACGACGCGCAGTGCGAACGGCTGGCCCGGCTCTCGGTGGCCCAGTTGTACCGGCTGCGCAAGAGCGGGACGTACCGGAACCGCCGGGTCGCCTATCAACCAACGCGGCCGACGCAGGTGGCGATCGGGGAGAGGCGCAAACCCGATCCGCAGGGGCGTCCTGGATATCTGCGCGTGGATACGGTACATCAAGGCGATCTGGAGGGAGTCAAGGGTTTATATCACATCAATGCCGTGGATGAAGTGACGCAGTGGCAGGTGGTGGGCGCCACGGCACAGATCTCAGAAGTCTGGCTGATGCCAGTGCTAGAGGCCATGCTGGAACAGTTTCCTTTCCGCGTTCGCGGCTTTCATTCCGACAACGGCAGCGAGTTCATCAATCACACTGTGGCCCAGATGCTGAACAAGCTGCTGGTGGAACAGACCAAGTCACGACCACGCCACAGCAACGACAACGGACTGGCCGAAACCAAGAATGGCTGGGTGATTCGCAAGCACATCGGGTACGGTCATATCGCCTCGGAGCATGCCGAGGCTTTCGATCAGTTCTACCGCCAGCACTTCAATCCGTACCTGAACTTTCACCGGCCGTGCGGAGTGCCGGAAATCGTCACTAGCGCCAAGGGGAAACAAAAGCGTGTCTACCGCTGGTATGCGACGCCGTGGGAGATCTTGCGGCAGTTGCCGGGCGTGGCCGGGTTCCTGCGCCAGGAGGCGACCGTGGATCAGTTGCAGCGAACAGCGGGGGCGAAATCGGATACCCAGGCCGCGATGGAAATGCGAGAAGCCAAGCGCAAACTATTCGCTCGCTTCCAGCACAAAAAGAAGCGCGTAGATGCAACCGGGGAGGACCGTGGAAATGACGGGCGCGTGGAAAACGAGGAAAACCAAACCCAGGTTTCCCCGCGTTTCCCACAGCCCTTGGAAATCGCTCCGCGATTCCCACATTCCCACCGCCCCGGCGGCTAGTTATGTTTCAAAACCTTCAAAACCAAACTCAAGAAAGGAAACCCTAGCGGCGGATCGCTTCGCTCCCGCCTTCAGGCTCATTCTTCAATGAGAAAATGCTACCAGCCACATTAGGAGCTCAGCTGAGACCTAGAGTTGCCCAGGGGAATGTTTCTCCGGCAAGACCCGTGAGGAATCTACTAAGCAGAGCGCCT
>DATDGH010000897.1:0-4863 GCA_036522215.1 Candidatus Angelobacter sp.
CGCCCACCAGGCTGCGCCCCGGCCAGCCATGCTCAGAGATGATTTCCTTCAGCCGGGCTGCATTGCGTTTATGCAACTCTTCCATGCGGGGGTGATAGCCAGCAAAACTTGAGGCCCCTTTCAGGACTTGGTCGCGGACGCGCAGGTCCTCTTCACGCATGGCAAGAAGTTCCTGGCGCAGCTCTGCGTTCATAGCTTTGGTTGTACCACTGTCATCACCGAACAGCAAAAGCCATTAGCTGTTTTCCCCTGACTGGGTTATGCTTTGCCCAGAATTCATGGGGTCAAGAGCCACCAAAAAGCGCACTGCTGCCGCCCTGGAAGAGCTTGAAACACTGCGGGAAGAGTTCCGCCGGGAAATTGCATCCCCTGAGAAACCGACAAAGTTTACGTCGCGCATCGGAGTCGTGCTCTCTGGTGGTGGCGCTCGTGGCGCGTATGAGGCAGGCGTCCTCATGGCTTTTCAGGATGCGAAGGTGCCCACGCACATCATTACTGCGGCGTCCGTGGGCAGCATCAATGCCGCTTCCTTTGCCGCTCATTCTGAAGGTTTCGTCGGCAATGCTGAGGTGCTGGTGCGCTCCTGGCTGGAATTGACGCCGCTCACGCTGGGCATTGACTGGTCGCGCTACATTTTTTTGCTCGCCGGGCTGATTGCCGCTTCAGCCGGCCTGGGGAATTTTTTTTGGAACTGGATGGAGAGCCACGGAATCTATCTCCACGCCCACCATCCTGCAATCACCTGGCTGTCACTGGCTGCGGCTGGAATCGCCATTCTGCTGTCCGCAGACACGTTGCCCTATGCCGGGTATGTAGCGCTCAATGTGCTCCGCGGACGCCGCTGGGAACCAGATGAAAAGAAAGCATGGTTCTCACTGGGCGCCAACCTTCTGGTGTGGGGGTTTGTCATTCTCTTCCTGGACTCTACTCACGTCCATTTGCCCTTTCGCGGACTCAGTTACTTCGAGTTCACCGCCGGCCCGCTGGCCATCGTTGTGTTACTTGTCTTCTGGCTGTTGCGGCGACTGTTTCGTGGTCCGCTGAACACGCTCAGCCATCGTTTCCTGCGGCTGCCCTTGCGTACCGGCTTGTTTGCCAACTTTGATCGCCTGCGGTTCCTGCGCGCGCGCCTTCCTGAAGACGGCCTCAGGCGCTCCGCCATTCACGTGCTCATGACTGCCACCGATCTGCAGGGTGGATCCGGCCGCTATTTTTCCAACGTTACGCCGCAGGAACTGCTGCGCGACCCTGACGTGCAGCACGAGTTCGTGCTGGAGGATGTAGAGTGCCCACGCGATCTGGTGCTAGCCATGGTTGCGTCGTCGGCCTACACGTTTGCTTATGAGGCGGTGCCAATGGAAGGCCGCTTATGGACTGATGGCGGCGTTGTGACCAATCAGCCCATTCGTCCGGCTTTGCGCCTGGGTGCAGACGTGTTGTTTCTGGTTATGCTGGAACCTTTGAAGCAGGAGAACATCCCTGCAGCAGTTAAGACCTTTCTGGATGTGGGCATTCACGCGGTGGACATCTTAATCAGCAAAAATTTAAAGGCGGACATGGCCATGCTCAACAATCTCAACCGGCTCTGCTCGGTCTACGCCAAGGAGCTGGGCGTGAAGCCGGAACAGCTGGAGTTGGAGATAGGGAGCCAGCACTACAGTTACGTGAAGGCCTTCAATATTGCGCCGGAAAAACCGCTGCCCGCTTCCGCCCTGGATTTTGATGGCGAGATCATCTGCCCGGTGATCATCCAGGGCTACAGAGATGCCTGCAAAGTCTTGAAGGAATTTCTGATGTACGAGGCACAACGCCCTTCACGGGAATCCCGCCGCGTAGTCCACCTTTCCGCAGAGCGGCCGGAAGGAAATTTTCATGTAACGGCAAAAGAGCAAGGAGTCTCGTAATCGTTGTAACGATGACCTAGTGATCGTAGATCTGCCCGGGCGGAGTAGGGTCCTCGTAGTCACGGCCATATTTATTTTTGTGGGCCAGGGGAACAGCGATGGCGCCGGGCACAACCAACGCGCCAAGAGATGGATTTTCGCCAGAAACCGTAACTGTCCTGGAGAGATTCTTCAGGGTTGCGGCCGAGAGTCCTTCCTTCCAGATGCGCATGGTATAGCGGCCGGCGGGCACGTTGGGAATGGTGATCTGGCCGGCGCGATCTGAGGTCGCGTAGTAGGGCGTGTCCAGAGCGACGATCACGGCGCTCATTTCGGAGTGAATGTTGCAAAACAGATAAGAGATCCCCGGGCGGTCAAAGCGCAAAGTCCTGGTGGTTCCAGATTCGTACAGTCCCAGGTCAAAGCGTTTTCCTTCAAACAGCGAAAAAACATTGTGAAAGAAGGGATCTTTGTTAGGGAACTCCACCTGGGAGCCCACGGGAATCACCAGCAGGTGAGGATGGAAATTCTTGTCTTTTTGCAGGAGCGTGAAGCGTTTGCCCGCAGGTTCGGCGACGGGCGCGCTACGCACGTCTTTTTCATTCTGTGGCACAAGCCACACCACAACGCCGGCATTGCTCGCGTCCGCGTGCTGCGAGTGAGGATGACTCACTTGCACGGAGGCAGTCACCGCAGCTGCCTGGCCATGGGCGGGAAGGGAATACAACCCCGTCGCCGTCCAGAACAATGCCAGCAGGACAATTCCAGGCACGCGAAAATATGCGCTCCCGCGAACTCTCAGAAGAGCACCCCCATCACCAGATTGAGCTGGTTAGCGCGCTCGCTGGTTCCATCTACTGCATAGGTCCGGAGGGTGCGGAACTCAGTGGAAAACAGCAGATTGGAACGAGGCCGGTAGATGAAGTTGGCAAATTCACTGCGGTTGCGGGTGAGATTCGCTGCGAAATAGCCTGGCGCCAAAGCAAAGCCTCGAACATCTGCGGCATCCACGCTATCCTGGCCGGCAGCAACATTGAATTCGAGCCTAGCTCCGGGTTTGAACTTCAACTGGCTCCAGCCTCCAATGGTCTCCAGCGGACTAAGGGTGGCGGTTGGATCTGAGAGTGGGCGGTTGAATACGACGCTGCGGCCGATACCGGCGCCCAGGCCGCCGATCGCGCGGCCGTAGTAGAACACGCCACTGAGACTGAAGTGTGTTCCGAAAGGGACGAGCCAATCGTTGGTTGCTGCCCAGCCATCTATATTGCGGTTGAATCCCCAGTTCTCACGGCTATAGTAGCTGCCAACACCAAACGCCAGAGGCTGTCCGAAGATACGACGTCGCCACTCCAGGCGCGCGGCATAGGCGGGCTGCCGCGAACTTTCGCCGGCTCCGGGGAGACGCAGGAATTCGTTGGGTGGAGTTTCACCCGTCAGCGGATCGAGGATGCCCGCGGAAATCGTCACAGTGGTTTTTTCTGAAGGACTGAAGCGGTGCTCCACTCGCAACTGCGGCGTCCAGCCCCAGAGATTGCCCGCATAGGAC
The DNA here is from genome assembly GCA_036522215.1 of Candidatus Angelobacter sp. Taxonomy (GTDB): domain Bacteria; phylum Acidobacteriota; class Terriglobia; order Terriglobales; family Acidobacteriaceae; genus Angelobacter. The sequence continues at coordinate 3,430 of DATDGH010000897.1, forward strand.
AAGGCGGGAATGCCTACTGAGGCAAAGGAGGTCGCGTAGAGCGGCGAGAAGAACAAGCTATCCATGCCGGCAACAAGCGATGTGTGCGACCAGTCCAGCCGAACGGTGCCGGTCCTGATGCGCAACGAACCTGAGCTGGAACCATTTACTGTTTCCGGAAATTCGCCAAAGAAATCAGCGACGAAATTTCCCTGCGTTTTGGCTCCGGCGAGGGTAGGTCCGTAGACTTCCAATCCAAACTCTGATTGACGAAAAGTTGCGCCAAAGCTGCCACCGGTGTTGCCGCCGGTGGTGGAGGGCGTCGCAGGCAGGGCCACGCCGGGAACCTCAAGATGGTCGACGAAACCCTTGTTGTTAAAAATATTCATCAGAAGAATTCCAGACAACTTGACGCGGTGTTTCGACGCGCTCTCTACCTTGGTTTGATATTGTTCTTCGATCTTGCCATTCATCAACTCCTGATCTTCTTCCAGCTTGGTAAGGCGTTGGTCTGTTTGCGCGTCCGCTGCTGTGTTTCCCGAACGGCTTTCCTGGGTGGAATCTGTCTGCGCGCCGGATGACGGGCCGGCCCCGGCAAGAGGCGCCTGCAGGGAATTGAGTTTCTGCCGGGTAAGCTCCAGTTCGTGCTCGAGTTGCCGGGTTTCAGAGCGATAGTGGTCCGCCTCTTCCTTCATCTCGCGCATGAGCCCCTGCATTTGCTGGATCTGGACCTGCATCTGGCGGATAGAGTCGCGCAGCTCAGATGTTTCAGACTGACCGCTGGCAGCGCTCTCCTGCGCGCCTGCAGCTCCAAATGCAAACGCCAGGAGCACAATCAGGAACGTCATGAATTTTGAGACAGCACCTGTGAATGGCATTGGCTAATCCCCCCAGTCGTAGAAGTCACATATTGCCTGAGCTGATGGACGACACGTCATCCGGCACCTCCGCTTCCGCAGCGCAGTCAAGAGGGAGAATCACCCGAAAAGTTGTGCCTCCCGGCGAAGAACTCTCCAGCTTGATGGTTCCCCCGTGCTGTTCCAGGAGCATTTGGACAATTGTCAGTCCGAGTCCAGTCCCATGCTCTTTGGCATGGCTCACGAACGGCTCGAATATCTTCTCGTGCAGGTGTTCCGGAATGCCAGATCCATTGTCAGAAATCCGGACCTCCACGGTTTGAGGCAACTCCTGGATTACCACATCAATCTGTCCGTGGGCCGGGGTCACAGCCTGGCATGCGTTCAAGATCAGGTTATAGAAAACGCGTTCCAGCTTTTTAGAATCAAACCATCCTTCCCGACAGCCAGTGCAAGACAAGTTTATGTCGACATCCTGCACACTTGGATGTTTGAGCACTGAACGGATTGAGTGTTGTACAGTGTCCTCCACGCTCACGTAAGAGAGAGATAGAGAGTCGCGGCCTTTGGAAAATTCCAACAGTGAGTCGATGAGATC
>DATDGH010000898.1:0-3923 GCA_036522215.1 Candidatus Angelobacter sp.
ACAATTACTCAATTTGTTTTGAGTACCCCTTGGCCGGATAGTTACTTTGATAAAGTGACTCCGCGGCATGAATGGCCTTCAAAGATGCGATGGCGGAAACCTCATTCGCTCGGTCTCGGGCAGTTAAAAGATGGGGCACAGCGATACCGACAAGCAGAAAGAGGATCGCGAGCGCGATCAGGAGCTCAATGAGCGAAAAGCCGAAGGCATCTCTTTGCCGGCGCATCATTCCTGCTCGTCCGTCGTCTTCGTCCTGGCGCATCGGTTGCCAAACATAGGTCTTTACATATATCGGCCAGCCGGGCCAACAAGTTGAGGCCATTTATTTCCAGCACTTTCACAATCACCCTGGACCGAACTCATAACCATGCCAACAATGCTGCGGCCCTTTAGCCTGGGCTTTTCTTCCGATCACGCGCGATCACCCGATCACGGCGATCACCCGATTGCCAACACCACCAAAATGCCGGAAAGCAGTTAGCAGCTTTTATGAACTACGCCCTCAGCGTAGCAACCGCTCTCTTCTGCTCCCGCAGCAGCATATAGCCGCCGGCAGCCAGCAAAGCCAGGAAAAGGCCGCAGACCAGAAACAGCCTTCTTATGCCAAGAATCTGCGCCAGATATCCTGAAAGCAGCAACCCCATCACTTGCGCCAGTGCGATCAAGGACATGAAACTGCTGCTGACCCGGCCCATCAACTCATGGGGCGTCTCCTGCTGCGACAGGGTCTGCGCCGGTACCAACACGAAGGCCACGGTAAAACCAATGGTCAAGGTGCTCACTGTGGCCATGGGAATGTTGCGGGACAACCCAAGCAGTGCGGCGCCTGCTCCCAGCCCCAGGAGGCCGCAAAGCACCATAACCTGTTTGGAAATATTGCGGGCGACCTTAGTAAGTATCTGGGTGCCAAGGATCATGCCCACACCAACCATGGTGCTCATGATCCCATACCAAAAAACGCCCGCAGACAGCGTGTCGCGGATGTAGATGGAGCTCAACGGGCTGAAGGAACTCAGGACAAACATGGCCATGGCCATGGCCGTAAATACAAAAGCCAGCCCGCGATGAGTGAAGATGAACTTGTTGCCGGCGACGAAATCATTGGTCAAAGCCCGCAGCGTCTTCTCGCGGTCATGCGACCGGCCTACGACGCTGAGCGTCGACAACATGACCGCGGAGAAAAAGAAGCTCAGCGAATCCAGGTAGAAACAGGATTTTTCCGACAGCCACGCGACCAGCGCGGCGGCCAGCGTGGGAGAAAGGAGCCTGACCGTATAGAACGCCTGGGACATCAGCGCATTGGCGGCCAGCAGGCCTTCCTGGGGCACAAGCGCGCGCAACGTGACCGATTGTGCCGGCACAAAGAAACTGGACACCATGCTTAACACCGCAAAGATCACGCAGATCTGTGGCACGCTGGTTACAAACACCAGCAGCAGCACCAGCAAAGCGCGTATCAGGTCGCTGGCAATCATGACTCGCTTCACGTTCCAGTGGTCCACCAGCACGCCCGCGGGAGGAGAAACCAGAGCCAGAGGAAGCACGTAAGCCAGGCTGACTAGGGTTACATCCACGGCCGATCCGTGCAGCCTGAACGTGATCAGGCTGATCACGCCAAAGAGGGCCAGAAAATCGCCAAAGATGCTGACAAACTGCGCCAACCAAAGCCTGCGGAAAGGTTTCTGCCGCATGACTTCTCGGAAGGTGAGGGCCGGAGCAGGGGAGGCCATAAGCCAAGATACATCGGCTGGCAAAGCTCAGCAATCAAGACGTTCATCGCGTAGCGATGAATCCGAGGCTTCCAGAAATAAGAATGGAAGCATTCACTCATTCCGCGCAATGGAGAGTAGGATCTCAGGCGAGAGTGTCCAAACCTATGGCCCCAATCCCTATGGCCCAATCTATGAAGAGCGGCGTCATCTTGCTTCTACTCGTCCTGTGCCAGCCAGCCCGCCTATTCGCACAGTCTACGGCTGAGGCGGTGGCCCGCCTCAGGGAAGTCACGGTCGACCCCAGGACCGTGGTGCAGGCCCAAAAGACCTCCCCGAACAGTGTTGGTGTGCCCAAGCCGGCCGTGGACCTGACTGCGGGGACCTGGAAATACAAGGTCACGGCTGTGCAACCGGACGGCACGTACCACGATACTTATTCCATTACGGTCAAAGATGACGGCGCCGTGTGGACAGTCACTAGTACTTGGGAAACTCCAGGCCCAGTCACGGACGTCCAGACCCTTGAAAAAGGCACGCTGATCCTGCGCAAGGAGTCGTTCAAGCACTTCGCCAAGCCAGGCCGCCCGTGGTCGAGAACGACCAACCTTGATTTCACCGGCAGCAAAGTCACCGGCGCCACGAATATAAGTGGCCAGGACAAGCCGGTCGCGATCGATTTGGGTGGGCCGCTCTTTGCCGGCGCCGCCGCCTCCGAGTTAACGATCGGCTGCCTGCCGCTGGCCGACGGATACTCTACTACCTTCCGGAACTTTGACATCCAGGAGCAAAAGGAAAGCCTGCTGCAGTTAAAGGTGGTGGGCATGGAGCGGGTAACCGTGCCCGCGGGAACGTTCGATTCCTACAAAGTCGAGTTGACCTCAGCCAGTGACCGCCGCTCCTACAAAGGGACCGTCTGGATCGCCAAAGACTCGCGCACGCCGGTAAAAGCCTCCGGCTCCGAAACCGTGGGCCGCGGAACCATCTTCACCACCACGGAGCTGGTTCCGTAAAGCAACCGATTAACCAGCTCGACAGCAAGCACCCACCCCCGGCGCAATCGCTGGGATTTGAATTTCTGCCATGGCCTGCGCATAATCGAAGGGAGAAAGGACCCCTACATGCGCAGACATTGGATTGCACTTTCCACCATGGTATTCTCCCTGGCGGCTTTCGCCGCCCAACCACCTCAGGAAGACAAGAGCAAGCGTCCAAGTCCTCCGGGAACAGCCGAGGTCACGCTCAAGGGCAAGAAGATCACCATCGAATACAGCCGCCCCTCCCTCAAGGGCCGTCATGTTGGCCAGGAGCTGGCGCCTTACGACAAAGTCTGGCGCACCGGCGCCAATGAGGCCACAAGCCTTGTTACCGAGCTGGACCTGAATATTGGAGGAGCCACTGTCCCGGCAGGAAGCTACACTTTGTATACCTTGCCCGCCGAAGGCACATGGAAGCTCATCATCAACAAGCAGACCGGACAATGGGGAACGGTGTACAAACAGGATCAGGACCTGGTGCGGGTAGACATGCAGAAGTCGCAACTTCCGCAGCCAGTGGAGCAGTTCACCATCTCCTTCGATAAGAAGAGTGACACCACGGCAGACCTCGTCATGGAATGGGAAAACCTCAAGCTGAGTGTTCCGGTGAAAGCCAAATAGCCAGACAGAATTTGTTCGAATTCTCTGGCACTGAAGCTGCCGAAAATTCGGCAGCTTTAATTTTTTCTTCCCTATGACCTATGGCCTGTGGCCTATGGCCTTGTAACCTGTACCCTGTCTCTATGCCTACGCGCCCGCGAGATCGTTCATTGGCGGTTGCTGCGCTTCTCTATGCTCTGCTCCTTGTGATCTTCTGGTTTATCGCCCAGCATTTTTCCGTGGCAACGCGCATTGGCGGATACATGCTCAGCGGCTTCATCAGTTTTGCCCTGCTGCTGGCTCCTTATTGGTTTTTCGGTTTTGGCGCCGCTGCTGAATTGGAACAAATATTGGTTGGCAGCGCGGCACGCGTGCTTGCTCCCGGACTGCTGGTTGTTCCCTACCTCACTTTTTCCATTCCCCGTGGAGAGTTTCTCTGGATCTATGCGGCCGTGCTGTTTGCCGTCCCCGTTGGCCTGGCCGCGCTGTTTGAGTTTCTGCCTCCGGGAACACAAAAACTCTGCTGGCAGGACGCCGTAGCCCTGGCCGCAATTGGCTTTCCTGTAGAGTTTCGCTG
>DATDGH010000899.1:0-3524 GCA_036522215.1 Candidatus Angelobacter sp.
GGTGAATACTGCCCAATTACCGCTGTTAACGGCGATCTCGTAATCGAGACAAAAAAAGGTATCTGGTTTCGTGCAAAAAATCGCTATAGTCCGATTTATTCAATTTCAGTCTATCCCGTTGAGACGAGCTGGACAGGCTGCAAGAATGACTGACCTTCTCGTGGGTTCTCAGAAGCCGGGGCAAGGAGTCACGAAAACGTTTATTAGCGCCTTGGGAATTACTGATGCTGGCTGGATTGGCGTTTGTCAAGGGGAAAGATCGCAAAACTTCGGCGGCGGACACAGAAAACTGACGCCTTTGAGGGGCTTGGGCTGTGAGGCTCACAAGGTAAAGTATGCCGTTGATTAGTCGGAAGATTCTACGAGAACACGTTGCAGCTGTGTTACTTGTTTTAGTACTTATTGTGTCAGGCCGCTGGGCTGGAGTCGCGGAAACACCCCCTACCAATCAGCAAGTGGTGCATGCAACAGGCAAATCGGAGAACCCACCTGTTGGATCTTCGATGAGAGAACGGATCGCAGAAGCAATCAAACGAGGCATACTATGGATTCTCTCTCTTCGCGCCTTAGCAATTCTTCTTTTGGCCGGGGCTGCCCTTTGCGTTATCAGTTTTGTCGTCGTCGCAGTGAGGCACAGAGTCAGAATTATAGCGGGTACGCTCAACATTGGCGGTACGCCCGCGCCCAAGATGACGATCCATGCGCATTCCGGGTCTGGATTTGAGATCCGATTGACGAGTTCCAACGGCTTATTCACGATTTACGACATCCCAGATGAGAATCTAACGGTCGATTTTTCGATTTCAGACCCAACTGTAACTGCGGCCGGAGGTAGCGGTATGAATCAAAGCATCTCGTATGTCGTGGATAGGAAACGGAAATCTGTGACCAAAGGAGGCCGGTCAAAGAAATCAAGTGGGTACGTGACTTGCTGGACAACAAAGGCGCACGCCTGTGTTTGGCCAGGTCTAAAGGGATGGGGTATTCGGATTTGGGGCGGCATCGGTCGCCAGTCGCCTGTGGCCATTTCAGCAAATCGGTACGATTTGCAGTCCCGAGGCTTGCTTCCGGTGACCTCAGCGGGATCAACAGCCCCATGGCCGTCTGAGCAGAAGACGAAGACGTGTTCGGCGCAAGCCAGCTCTCGCTGCCAGGAATCAAGAGTAGCAGGGGCGCGGCGCTGGAATGACCATAACGTCCATCCGTTATTCTCAATTTCTTTCTGCTTTCTTTTGAGAATCTCTAGCGTGGTCTCGCGACCGTGCGGACCAAAGGGATGCCAGAACGCTATTGTGAATTTTTTGTGGTTCATGCAGCCGGTTATCGTGCTGTAGTGAAGCCCGGATACACAGCAACTAGCTTGCGGACCCGCGCACAAGCACATCATTCATGCCGCCCTCACGTTTGTGAGGGATCTCTTTAAGAACTGGGTGATTTGGCGCAATTTTGGCGAGATAGTCAACGTGCCGGGTGAGGATGTCATTCATGCCGCCTTCTCTCGCTATGAGTATTGTGTGGTGGTAAGCATCGACAAGGCACAAAGGTTCCATGTCAGTGAAGCGGGATTCCACGAGGTTAATCGCTTCATGGAGACGACCCAAAGCCGACAATCTCTTGGATTCGTTGATCAGTTCTTGAAATTCTTTGCATTCCTGCGTAAGCATTTTTCCTCCTTTATATGCCAAGGCTTCAGAGAAGCCGACTAGCCAGCAAAGAGACTATTTTCTCGCGGCTAATTTGGAGAGCTTGCGGTTGTCTATGACTAAACTCTCCAAGATTCTGTCTCGTTCTTCATTAAATATCGAACGGGTGGACTGGTCCAAGTTGGTGAATGAGGAAATCTCTAGTTTCACTCGTTCGGTCAGCCATATCCAATTCCTTTCAACGTAAGCGAGGCGACTTCCTGTTGATTGAGTGAAAACAAATCTGTGGGCGTCGTCGTGGCCAGCAATCTTGGTATCATAATCTGACTCTTTCCGATCGATTCTTTGTAACGTTACCCTATGATTTTCAATCTCTGCCGTACGGTTGTTGACATAATTCTCCTGAACGTTGAGAAATCGAATTTTCATGCCTTGGGATATGCTGGCGGCATTGGGATCGTAGTCTCGAATGAGATCAATATCGCCACTGGCGAAACGAAATGATGCATCATCAACTCGCCACTGATTAGGGAGAAGAAAGCCGATGCCAACCCTGTCGTAAATGATCTTGCGGTATCCATTTTTTTCTGGGAGATCCTGGCTCAACCGATGATAGGTGCCGTCATAACCGACAAATGCAATAGCTGTGCCAACTGAGGCGGCGATGAGGATGATTATTAGAGCAAACTTCCAGCGGCGCGGTCTAGGCGGGGAAGGCGCCGGTGATGTGCGGTATGTGGCCGCGATGATTGCCGCCGTGATACTCCCAACAAAGCCGATGAGTGCGCCGGCAATGGTACTGTCCATTTACAAAATATCCTCAAAAAGAATGTGGACTTTCCTGCGGAGCGATCTCTAATTAGGTAGTGTAGCAATTGGCCAAATCGTTACATACTTTTTGCAGGATTGTAAGTCTCTGAAAACAATGGTCTTTGTGGACCGGGGTTGGTGAGGGTCTGTTCCTTGCTAGGGGTTGCGTTATAATTCCTGTCCAACAATCCCCCTAGGCAAGTCGCAGACCCAAGTGTTTCTTGGAGTTCCCAAAAACGAACGTCAATTTTGTATTTTTTTATGGATTCCCAGTTCACCTATGGAGTTACCTCGAAGATGACAGATCAGGAATATCGCGAGTTTCTGGCCTTTGTGTTCGAGCGTTATGTGCGTCCGCGACTATCGCATGTCCGTCGCCGTTTTCATCACCACATGATGGAAGAATGGGATTACCAAATGGACAAGGCGGCGCGAGCTGCTCATGTGCTGCGCTTCATTGAAAGCTACTGCGAGAACGATGATGATGTTTATCAGACCTTTACCGCGGAGCGCCTTGCTCGTGCAGTTTCTGACACTCGCTTCAGTTTCGAGTTCAGCAATCGTACTGTGGAAGAAGCAGGTTTTCTCGATGCATTGGAGGATCACGGACGAGAGATTCTTGCAGGTCTTGAGGTGAAGCATCTTCCTGACGTTGACAAAGAAGTATTGAAGGATTCAGGTAGTGTTAACCCAGAGGTTGAGCTTCGAGTGCTCGTTTCGGCAGCGAAGTCAATGTGTGAGAGGTTCAATCGATCAAGACAGGAGGTTCCGATTCGGCAGGAATTACGGGCAATGGAAGAGCGGTTAGAACGGTCGGAAAAGCTATTTGGCGAGGATAAGGAAAAGAAGATCGGCCCTGGAGAAAAGCCAAAGAAGTCACGCCGTTGGTTTAAAGGGTTGGGCCAGATAGCGCAGGGCGCGTCGTTGTCAATTGCTAATGTAGCGTTAGCTGTCGGAGTGTTGAGGTTTCCAGTTTCACCAGAAACCCAGACCTGGGGCGCTGTTGCTTCAGTAGCGACTGGAGTATCCACGGTCTTAAATGGAATTGGTGATCTTAGGGGCGAATGACAT
>DATDGH010000900.1:0-13541 GCA_036522215.1 Candidatus Angelobacter sp.
ACATCGGAAACTTGAAGGACGCCAAGTCTGCGTATGGCGCGATTGTCTATTCCAAGGCCCCGGGCGTGATCAAGCAACTGGCGTTTGTGCTGGGCGAAGACAAATTTCGTGAAGGGCTCCGACTGTACTTGAAGGAGCATGCTTATGCGAATGCAGAATGGAACGATCTGGTGAAGGCGTTTGAGCGTGTCTCCGGACAGCGCTTGCAGGAATGGGCCCGGATGTGGATACGGCATCGTGGGATGCCGCAAGTAGATGTGGAATGGAGTTGCGACGAAAAGGGCAAACTCAGCCGGCTTGTATTGTCACAGCACGACGTCCTGGGTGAAGGTGGAATCTGGCCAATTAAGATGATGGTGGGGCTGTTCTATCGGCAACTATCTGCCAAGCGCCTGTCCGCAATCCTTCTTCCACCCGCAGAACTCAATGCGTCGCGGGTTGAGCTTCCAGCGGCCTACGACTGTCCTGATTACGTGTTTGCGAATGCGCAAGACTACGCTTACGGGCGCTTCTTGCTGGATGTGCGCAGCCGCAGGGCGGCGATGGCGCAACTTGGCAGCGTTACCCTTTTGTTCGATCGAACTTTGCTGTGGGGCTCACTTTGGGATTCAGTACGTGAATCCGAACTCGATCCACGTGAATACATCGAGTTGGCGTTGAAAGTCCTGCCCGAGGAGAAGGATGAGGCTTTGGCGCAGAGCATCATCTTCCGGATGATCACGGCGCTCCATCGGTACGTAAGCCCGGAGGTTCGCGCGCAGCTTGTTCCCCAAGCCGAAGCTTTAGCTTATGACCAGATGATGCACTCGGCGGATCAAGACCTGCGCATCATCTGGTTTCGCGGGTTGAGAGGCGTGGCTGAAAGCGATCGCGGGCGGGCCTATATCAAGGACATTCTTAGCGGGAAGCTGGCAGTGCCGGGAGTAACCCTGCGTCCCCTGGACCGATGGACCATGGTGATGGCGTTGATTGCGCTCAACGACCCCGACGCCAATGCGATTTACGCCGAGGAGCAAAAACGCGACAGCACCGGCGATGGCTTGAAATACGCTTACATGGCTGCAGGCGCGCGGCCGGAGGCCAAGAGCAAGCAGGAGTACTTCAATGATTACCTGAATGATCCTTCGCGTCCGGAGGATTGGGTGGAGCAGAGCCTGGGCGCCTTCAATTATTGGAACCAGTCAGACCTGACCTTGCCCTACCTGAAGCCCGCACTGGAAGCCCTGCCGCAGGTCAAACGCGAGCGCAAGATCTTCTTTGTCCTGGGCTGGCTGAACGCGTTCATTGGCGGCCAGCAATCCGCTGCGGCGCAGCAGCAGGTCCATGATTTCCTACAAACCGCTTCGCTGGATAAAGACCTGCGGCTCAAGATCCTGGAGGTGAGTGACGAACTGGAGCGGACCGTCAAGATCAGGTCGCGGTACCGCTAGATCGCCGAGATCGCCGTGATCGGGTGATCGCGCGTGATCTGAACCCCAATAACCGCGAATTTACGCGAATTTACTAAAATTTAAGACAAGGGTTGACTTGGGTTTCAGATCACGGCGGTCACGCGCGATCTCGGCGATCTCTTAGCATTCGCGTGGCGGCTAGCTTGTTTTTTGGATTTTGGCGGGGCAAAGCCGTTGTATAATTTTGAACGGATGCCGAAGTATTCCATTGTCGTTCCCCTCCACAATGAGCAGGAGAGTATTACCGCCCTTTACGACCGTTTGAAGGCGGTGATGGAGGGCACCGGCGAGACCTTTGAACTGGTCTTTGTCGACGATGGAAGCGTAGACCGCACTTACAAGCTGCTGCGGGAAATGGTTACCATTGACAGCCGGGTGGTAGTGGTCAAGCTGCGCCGTAATTTTGGACAGACGTCTGCACTGGCTGCGGGTTTTGCCAATGCCCTGGGCGAGTACATCATCGCCATGGATGGCGACCTCCAGCATGATCCTGAGGACATTCCAAAATTCCTGGAAAAGCTGGAGCAGGGCTACGATCTGGTGAGTGGATGGCGCAAAGAGCGCGTGGATAACCTGGTCATGCGCCGACTGCCGTCACGGATCGCCAACTGGATGATGTCCAAACTCAGCGGCGTGAACATTCACGATTTCGGCACGACTTTCAAGGCCTATCGGCGGGAGATCATTCAGCAACTGCCTTTATACGGTGAATTGCATCGCTTCATTCCCGCACTGGCTTCGTGGTATGGCGCTTCGATTTGCGAGATTCCCATCAAAAACATCGTTCGCCCCAAGGGCAACTCGCATTATGGAATTTCGCGCACCATCCGCGTTTTCTTTGATCTGATGACCATCCGCTTCCTGCTCAAATATATGTACCGCCCGTTGCACCTTTTCGGCACGGTGGGAGCACTCTGCATGCTGGCAGGTCTGGGAGTTTCATCATGGCTCATGGTTTCCAAATTTGTCTGGCATCAGGCGATCTGGGGAGAGCATGGTCCGCTGCTGATCTTTGCCGCAGTCCTCATGGTGTGCGGAGTCCAACTGCTGGCCCTTGGACTTTTAGGTGACCTCCAGGTGCGGAATTTCCAGGAGCCTGCCCGGCGTGTGCCCTACAACGTAGCCCAGGTGCTGCGTTCGCCCAGCCAGGAGCAGGCGGTCAACGAGTAAATGACGCCAAATCACGGAACCACTACACAGACTCAACTACGCGTTGCCAAGCGCATGGCTTTGCTTGGCAGTGAAACTGCCTTCGAGGTGCTGGCCAAGGCGCGAGCGCTGGAACGCCAGGGCAAAGACATTGTCCACCTGGAGATCGGTGAGCCGGATTTTGATACCCCGGCCAACGTGATTGAAGCGGGCGTGAAGGCCATGCAGAGCGGATGGACGCACTATACGCCTTCCGGCGGCATGCCGGAACTGCGTGAGGTCGTCGCCAGACATGTAAGCCGCTCCATCGGCGTGCCTTGCACAAGCGACGAGGTGGTGATTGTTCCAGGCGCCAAGCCTACTATTTTCTATACATTCATGGCCCTGGTTGAAGAAGGGGATGAAGTAATTTATCCCAACCCTGGATTTCCGATTTATGAGTCCTTGATCAATTTCCTGCGAGCCAAGCCGGTGCCGATTCACCTGCGGGAAGAGAACAATTTTCGCCTGGACGTGAATGAGCTGGCCGATGGAATCACGGACCGCACGCGGCTGATAGTTTTGAATTCGCCGCACAATCCTACGGGCGGTGTTCTCAGCGAACGGGACATTCGCGATATAGCGGCCGCCATCGGCGATCGCGACATCATGGTGCTGTCCGACGAGATCTACAGCCGGCTGATTTTTGAAGGCAAGCATTTCTCCATCATGCAGGTGGATGGCTTCAAGGACCGCACCATCCTGCTGGATGGCTATTCCAAGAGCTATGCCATGACGGGATGGCGTTTGGGCTACGCTGTAATGCGGCCCGATCTGGTCCCGCACTTCTCGCGTCTGGCCAGCAACTCCGTCTCCTGCACGGCAAGTTTTACCCAGATCGCGGGAATCGAGGCGCTGGAGGGCGACCAGCAGTCTGTAGAGAACATGCGTGCTGAGTTTCAGCGGCGGCGTGACCGCTTTGTCGCAGGGCTCAATGAAATCCCGGGGTTCAGTTGCCGCGTTCCGAAAGGGGCTTTTTACACCTTTCCCAACATCCAGCAGACGGGACGAGCTGCCAAGGAACTGGCAGAGTCTCTGTTGAATGAGGCAGGAGTCGCCTGCCTGGCAGGAACTGCCTTTGGCCAGTTCGGCGAGGGCCATTTGCGTTTCAGCATTGCCAACTCTTATGAGAACCTGGAGAAAGCTCTAGAGCGGATTGGGACCTGGGCCAGAAAGAATCTGTAAGAAAAGCAATTAGCAATTGGTAATTGGCAATTAGCAATTAGTAATTAGCAATTGGTAATTGGCAATTGGCAATTAGCAAAGGCAAACAGCAACAACAAAAGCAAAAACAAAAGCAAAAACAAAACCAACACCAAGCCTGCCAAACCACGTTTAGCCGCGAACTAGCGCTTCATGCACGCGAAATCTTCCAAAAAATTTCGGGTTTTTGCTACGTGCCACATGGGTGACGCTGCGTTTGATCGGCTGCGCGAGCGAGGGTATGAACTGGAAGTCTATCCCGGTCCGGAAGCTCCGCCAAAGGCCTTGATTATTGAGAAGGTCCGCAGCGGTATTGACGGCTTAATGACCACGTTGCGCGACCCGATTGATGCAGAAGTATTCGAAGCCGGAGAAAAAACTCTAAAAGTAGTCGCGCAGATTGCGGTGGGCTTCGACAACATCAACCGTGCGGACGCCAATCGTCACAAAATCCCATTCACCAATACCGCTGACGTTCTCACTGACGCCACTGCGGAGTTTGCTTTCTTCATGATGGCTTCGCTTGCGCGGCGCCTGTGGGATAGTGAAAAGCTGGTGCGCGAGAACGAGTGGGGATCGTGGCATCCGTTCTTACCGTTTTTGGGAGATGAGATTACAGGAAAGACTGTCGCCGTGATTGGCACCGGGCGAATCGGGCAGGCGATGATCAAAAAGTGCTCCGGGTTCGAGATGAACATACTGTGTTATGACCCGGTCTATCAGAATCACAAGTTTGTTGCCGCCATCCAGGAACTCATGAATCTGGGCCATAGCCGGGGTTTGCAAGCAGAAACGTGGATCAAATACGTGAGCCTGAACGAGGCGCTGAGCCAGGCGGATTATGTGACTCTGCATGTTCCCTTGATCAAGAAGGGCGAAATGGGCGAACCCACCTACCATCTGATCAATGAAAAGACGCTGAAGTTGATGCAAAAAGGGGCGTATCTGATCAATAGTTCACGCGGTCCGGTGGTGGATGAGAAGGCGCTATATAAAGCGTTGAAGGAAGGATGGATTGCCGGGGCGGCGTTAGATGTGTTTGAGAGAGAGCCGCTGCCGGCTGATTCTCCTCTGCGTGATCCGGAGATCGAGGGCCGCTGCCGGCTGTATCCGCACTTTGCCAGCGGCGCGCGTATTACACGCCTGTCGGCCGATCCAAAGAAGGGTATGGCCGGACGCTGCGTTCAGGGGCTGATTGATGTGCTGGAGAAAAATTACGGCGGAGATCTTACGAAGATGCCCTATGTGGTCAACAAGGAAATCGCTGGATCGCCGTGATCGCGCGTGATCTGGTGATCGCCGTGATCGGAAAACCAAGGAATCCAATCGGCGCCAAGTCACCTTTGTAACCACCCAAAAGTTACTCATCAAAAAAAGGACGGTGATTATCCGTCCCTTTTTCTTCAAGTAAAACTTTAACATCTACTCATTACGTACCGGGGTTTTCCCACTCGGGATAAAACTCAGTGTGGAACTAGAGCTGCGGCCATGGAAGCAAAGATCCTGGCGCCGTCAGCCGACCCGAGCAGGCTTTCACTGGAGCGATCGGGATGCGGCATCATGCCCAGCACGTTTCTGCCTGCATTGCAGATTCCGGCAATATTCTCCAGAGAGCCATTAGGATTGGCCTGGGGAGTGATCTGGCCATCGGGAGTGCAATAGCGTAAGACGATCCGGTTCTGCTGCTTCAGAGCAGCCAAGGTCTGCTGATCGCAATAGTAGTTTCCCTCCATGTGTCCGACAGGAATCTGGAGCACATCACCCTTGGCGCAGGCATTGGTGAATGGGGTATCAGCATTTTCCACGCGCAGGTGCACCTGCTTGCAGACATATTTGAGTCCGGCATTGCGCATGAGGGCGCCAGGGAGCATTCCGGCTTCGCACAGGATCTGGAAGCCATTGCAGATGCCGATCACCAGCCCTCCTGAACCTGCAAACCTGGCTACCTGCTGCATGATGGGCGCGAATCTGGCGATGGCGCCGGTGCGCAGATAGTCGCCGTAGGCAAAGCCGCCGGGGACAATGATGGCATCGCAGTTTTCCAGGTCGTGCGATTCGTGCCAGAGAAATGTGGCCTGCTGTCCAGTGGCGGAGATAACGGCGTGGTAGCTATCGTGGTCGCAGTTGGAGCCAGGAAAAATGATGACGCCGAATTTCATAGGAGACCAGTATTTAGTACTTAGCAGTTAGTATTTAGCAAAAGCCAATGCAAAAGCAAATGCAAAATCAAAACTATACCCTGGAGAGTAAATAACTGAATATAAGGGACTTAGGAGTTTATCTGCGGATAATCGAGAATTGATGCTGGATTTACCTGCCGGCTATTGCCGTACTGAGCATTCAGGGCGATTCTGGCCGCCAGGAGGAACTAAACCAATGCATCTTTACTTCAACCAGACTCGCAGTTTGAAATTTATTCTTGCTCTGTTTTTATTCTTCGCGGGACAAGCGGTAATCTGTAGCGCACAAATCGCCACGCCGAATGCACCCGACCAATCTGACATGCTTAAGGACTCCAAAGATCCGGAGTTCATCCTGCGTAACTTCAAGACCATGTATGTGGAGACGCACACTGATTTATTTGACCAGACGCGGATGATAGCCGCGCTGCACGACAATCCTGATTTTGCTGCGTTGAACATCCACATCGTGGACGACCGTCGGGTGGCCGACGTGGTGCTTAAGGTGGGCTACACCTTCGCCTGGGACTTTCCTTTTCAACTGCGGCACCAGAACACGACAATGGTTCTGCTGGCGGGCAAGGGCGAGGGGCCGTTTTCCGGACCGCTGGGCGCCATTGATACGGCCAGGGTATTCGTGAACCTGGCCAAGCCGTGGCGCGTGCCAAGAGAGCAGAAGAAATAGGAATAGCATCCAATCCGAAGAATGGATTGGCGTGAAGATGTTCGCACTACGCAGACCGCGATGAAGCACTGGTTTGTGGCCACGTGCTATGACGCACTGTGCGTGGCGGGAATCTGGCTGGCAGGTCTCGAGATTATCCGGATTCCCTTTGCGCCGTTATGGGCGGTGCTGGGCGGTCTGCTGCAATTCATCCCAAATTTTGGGCCTATGCTGGCGTTGATTGGTCCGGCGTTAAGCGGCGCGTTCAGCTCAGACCACATGCGGTTTTTCTACGTTCTGATGTTGTTTGCGGCGATCATGGTCATAGACGGATTGCTGCTTCAGCCTTTCCTGATGAAACGTACGGCCAAGGTGCCATTCTGGGCGTCGTTAACCGCGCCAATCATTCTGGGGATTATCATCCCCTTCTGGGGAGTGTTGCTGGCGCCGCCCCTTCTGGCGGTGGTTTATGCCTTCAAACACCGCGATTCAGGGCTCGCGCGGCCTCAAGACAAGTAGACCAGGCGTGCTATAATTCACTTTGTTTTCATACGTTTTCTATCGATACCAGCCGAATCTCTTTCGGCGCTAATCAAGATCAAAAAATCGAGGTCAACACCATGTCTGGCCATTCCAAGTGGGCCACAATCAAGCACAAAAAGGGCGCGCTGGACGCGAAGCGCGGCAAAATCTTTACTCGTCTAATAAAGGAAATCACCATGGCCGCCAAGAGCGGCGGTGGTGATCCGGACGCTAATCCACGGCTGCGTGGGGCCGTGGCCGCTGCCAAAGCGGAGAACATGCCGGCAGACAACATCAAACGCGCCATCCAGCGCGGCACTGGCGAGCTGCCCGGCGCGGTATATGAGGAAGTCACCTTTGAAGGCTATGGTCCTGGGGGAGTGGCTCTGCTGGTAGAAGTGACTACGGACAATCGCAACCGCACCGTCAGCGAGATCCGCCACATGTTCACCAAGGGTGGCGGAAACATGGGTGAGGCCGGATCGGTTTCCTGGATGTTCCACAAGAAGGGCGAAATTATTGTTTCCAAGCCGGCAGCCAAGGAAGAAGATTTGATGAACATCGTGCTGGAGAACGGTGGCGAGGACCTGCGCGATGGCCAGGAGACATGGGACATCACCACCGACCCCGGTTCCTATGAAGCTGTGCTCAATGCCATCAAAAAGGCCAACATTGAAGTTGCCCATTCGCAGGTGGGTATGGTGCCGCAGAATTACATCAAGCTGGAAGGCCCGGCGGCCGCCCAGATGATCCGCCTGCTGGAGGCCCTTGAAGATCAGGATGACGTGCAGAACGTCTACTCGAACTTCGACGTGGATCAAAAGCAGCTTGAGGAAGTGGCGAGCTAGGGAATTGCGGCCTTTGGCTCTTAGCTCTTGGCCTTTGGCTTCTGTACTCCATGGTTGAAATTTCTTTCCTTCTGCCATCCCTTCTTCCAGAGTGAGAGACAGATGAAAAACGCAGCCGAGGGCGGCTACGCTCCCGGTTTATCTCTGTTGGCAATTTTGACAATCTTTTAATCCTGTCCCTTCTGATATCCTCTTGAAGTTGTTTCCCCAACAATTCATTTATGAGGAGGCCGTGTGCGGCTGACCTTCGTGCTGTTGCTGTTGTGCGGACTGGCGGGAGCGCAATCAGAAACGCTGGGCGATAAGCCCTGGGACATTGGCGTGTGGGTTGGCGGAGGGTTCAGCGTGCCGGGCGGGACCTCGGACACGCGGGTTGTGAATGCGGGCGTGAGACTGGGGAAGGTGCTCACCGGCAATCATGGCGGCGGCTTGGTCCGCGGGAATTTCGAATGGTCGGCCGATTTCATGCCTTTGTACTATGTGATTCAGCCCGGCCAGAATGCTTATGCTGCAGGCTTTAACCCGGTAAACCTCAAGTGGAACTTTACCTCCCACACTCGCGTGGTTCCTTACTTTGAATTTGGTGGAGGCGTGTTATTCAGCAACAACAATGTTCCCACCATTAGCAACACCAACACCAATTTCCTGACACACGCTGCTTTGGGGTTTCATTTCTTTACCCGAGAAAAACGCGCTTTCACCCTGAGCACACGCTACGAGCACATCTCCAACGCGGGCCTGGCGTCGCCAAATCCTGGGATCAATACGGTGCAATTTACGGTGGGGTTTAATTGGTTCAAGTGAAGCCATTGAGTAATTGGGTAATTTGGTAATCGGGAAATTGAAGATCAACCCGGCTACTCTTGATTACCATCTACCGCTATCCCACTACTCAATTGAAGCAATCTCTTGCGCTCAATCTCGCCTGACCGATATTCTTCTGTCTGATGTCCTCTACTCTGGTTGAGTCTGTTCCCAATTTTTCTGAAGGCCGCAACAAGGCGGTTGTAGACGCAATTGTTGAAGCCATGAAGCTGCCGGGCGTGTATCTGCTCGACCGGGAGATGGATTCCGACCACAACCGTTCTGTCATCACGCTGCTGGGCGACCGCGAGACCATTGCCGAAGCAGTAATTCGCGGCGTGGGTAAGGCGGCGGAGCTGATTGACCTGAATCATCATCAGGGAGCGCACCCCCGAATTGGCGCGACTGACGTTGTGCCATTCATTCCTATCGAAGGAGTCACGATTGAAGACTGCGTGGCCATCGCCCGGCGCGTGGGAGAGGAGATCTGGAAGCGCTTTCAGATTCCAGTTTATCTCTACGAGGCGGCGGCGACCCGACCGGAGCGGCAGAACCTGGAAGACATTCGCCGCGGACAATACGAAGGACTGCGCGAGGCGATTGCCGGCGATCCGGCGCGCAAGCCGGATTTTGGCGAGCCACGTCTGCATGCGACTGCGGGTGCGACGGTTGTGGGCGCGCGCAAGGCGCTGATTGCTTACAACGTCTTCCTCAACACCGCAGACGTTACGGTGGCCAAGAACATTGCCAAAGCCATCCGTTTTTCTTCCGGTGGGCTGCGCTACGTAAAAGCCGCGGGATTCGCGGTGCGCGGCCTGGCCCAGGTTTCCATGAACCTGACGGACTTTGAGCAAACTCCGGTAGCACGGGCTTTTGAGTTCGTGAGGCGAGAAGCCGCGCGCTATGGCGTGCTTCCTCTCAGCAGCGAGATTGTGGGATTGATTCCCAAAAAGGCCCTGGAGCAGGCCGCGGAATGGTTCCTGCAGGTGGAAAGCTTCGATTCGTCCATGATTCTGGAAAATCGGCTGGCGGCTGTAATGGGCGGCAAGATGGCGGTGGGAGGGCTGCGCGCGGGCGTGGAACCGTTTATCGAGCAACTGGCAGCGCCTACGGCTACACCGGGTGGAGGAAGCGCTTCGGCTGCCGCAGGGGCTATGGCTGCGGCGCTGGGAAGCATGGTGGCCGGTCTGTCGCGGGGCAAGAAGGCGTATGTGCAATACGAGCAGGAGCTGAGCCAGATCATTGCCCAACTGTCCCAGCTCCGCGAAGAACTTAAATCCAGGATCGATGCCGATGCTGAGAGTTACAACCAGGTGATTGCGGCGCATAAGCAGGCGAAGGCAATGTCTGATGGTGAAGGGCTGATTGACTCAGCCATGAAAACTGCAACCCGGGTGCCCCTGGAGACCGCACAGAGATGCCGGGAGGTAGCGAAGCTTGTCGAATCCCTGCGGCCCATCACAAATCCGAATATGGCTTCTGATCTGACCGTAGCCGCAGCGCTGGCGGAAGGCGGCACCAAGGGCGCATTATCCAACGTGGAAATCAATTTAAGTTCACTCAAGGATGCAGGATTCGTGGCCGAAGTACGTTCTAAGGTCGGGGAGCTACAGAGACAAATACCTTAGTCATGTAACTTTCGACATCCTGAGTTCCTGCTGAGAGCATCTCAAAATTAGAAAACGGATTAGAATAAAAGCAAATGAAACGCCTAATTGTTTTTGTACTTGCCCTGATAGTTGTCACGGGAGCACCGGCCTATGCGTCATCTTTGGGCACGGCTACCCGGTCTGTTATTCCATCGGAAGTCCAGCAGATCATCAATGTTGACTATCGCCGCATGAAGAACTCGGACACGGCCATGGCGATGCAAACCAAGCTGATTCCGCCGAACATGAAGCAGTTCGAAGACGCGCTCAGGAGCATTGGAGTGGATCCGGACAAGGACCTGGACCAGATCACCATCGCCTCCTTCCGCACCAAGGAGCATGCTCTGGAAATGGTAAGCGTGGCACAAGGCCAGTTTCCTCGGAAAAAAATCAGGGCCAAACTGTTCAAAGAGAAAATCAAAGGCAAAAAATTGAACGGCAACCTGGTTTATCCGATGGCGGGTGGCATGAGCATGACTTTCCTGGATGACTGGACCATGTTGTTTGGCGATGAAAAGGCGGTACAAGCTGCACTGAACGCCCGCGATGACAGCTCCCAGAGCCTGAACTCCAACAGCGAGGTCACGGACATGATCGCATCCGTAGATCGGGGCACTATCTGGAGCGTCCTGGATGCCAATGGAACGCAAACCATGTTGAAGTCCGTTCTGGGATCGGCGTCCACTCTGGCTGAATATGATGGCGTAAAGAAGCAGCTTCTGGGCTCGCGCTATACAATGGACTTCGATCGCGGCGTGGATTTCAATTTGAGCGTGGTGACGGCAGACAATGTAACCGCTGCTACGCTGTCCACGATTCTCAAGGCCGGAATCCTGTTCAAGAAGATGAGTGCTACTCCTACGGAGAAGCTGGCCCTGGAGAACACAAGTGTGGACTCGGACAACGTCCGTCTGATCGTACATTTCAAAGCCGACGACAAAAGCTTCCAACAACTGATTGAATCGCCGATGTTTGCTGCGGTGACACACTGATTCCATCGGGTCACCGGTGCATCGGGTCATCGGGTCAACACCACCCCGCCACGCAAAGCGCGCGTCGGGGACCCCGGTCATCGGAAGAAAAACCGGCCATCATATGTCACAGCCCCAGCTAATTGCTTCTTATGGTCCTCGGCGAAAAACAACTGGTTCATGCTCTCAAGGCGATTGGCGATCCCACGCGGTTGAAGATCCTCCGCATTTTGAAACTGCGAGGGCGATGCTCCATCGGTAAACCGGTCGGCATGTGCGCGTGCGACATCGAGGAGCAGGTAAAGCTCTCCCAGCCGACGGTCTCTCATCACATGGCTGTGTTGACCAAGGCAGGGCTGGTCCGCGCGGAGAAGCAAGGCCTTTGGCGGTGGTATCAGCGGAACGAGAAATCATTGAAGGAACTGGCGCAAGCGATCAAAGGCAGCATCTAGTGGTTGTGCTCACAATTATTAGAATTTTGCTTTGTTGTGACGGAGATAGCTTGGGTCTCTTCAAGAATTTGGTAATTGGGTAAGTTGGTAATTTAAACCCAAAAACCTGAACCTGTAGATGCATCTCCTTGTGTCTTGACCGGCGCGGGCTTCAATTCATGGCAGCGTCTTTTGGTCCCCCTTTTGCATTCTGCATTCTTGATGCAAATGGTCGAGTTGTTAGAATCAGCACATGGGCGATTCCGGCTTGTTTACAGGCAATGAGCGCCGGCAGAAAGAAAAAGAAATGCTCCGGGAAGGGCGCCTGCCGCCCGGGCAGTCACTCACATTGAAGTGGCCGGTGCTGCATTATGGATCGGTGCCGCACTTTGATCCGGCGAAATGGGATTTTCGCGTTTGGGGACTGGTGGAACAGCCGGCGCGGTTTACCTGGGAAGAGTTCGGGCGCCTGCCCCGTGCCCACAGCAAGAGTGATTTCCACTGTGTCACCCGCTGGAGCCGTTTTGATAATGAGTGGGATGGAGTGGCATTCCGTGAGGTTCTTCCTCGCGTAAAGGCAAAAGCAGAAGCCCACTACGTTCTGGTTCACGCAGAACAGGGCTTTACAGCCAATGTCCCCCTGGCGGATCTGGATCGAGATAATGTATTGCTCGCCACCCATCATGACGGTGAGCCTCTCACCCCGGAGCACGGTTATCCTTTGCGGTTGATTGTTCCTCTCCTCTACGCCTGGAAATCAGTGAAGTGGGTGCGTGGCCTGGAATTCATGCCGCAGGATGTTCCGGGATTCTGGGAGCAGAATGGATACCACATGTATGGCGATCCGTTTAAGGAACAGAGGTTTGAGAAAGACTAAGCAATTGCCAAATGGCAATTAGCAACTAGCCAAGATCTTGGCGTGCAGTGTTTTAAGCTAACTGCCAATTGCTAATTGCCAATTGCCTTATTTCTTCACAATCGCATTGTAGCCGTCGCCAGCGAGGCGGCTGCGCATGAGTTCGGCCTCTTTCGGATCAGAGAAGGGGCCTACCTGAACGTGGAAGAGGGAATCACCGGGAACATTGCCCACCATTAAGACCGGATACTGTTTCTTGCGCAATGCGTTCACGAGAATTTCAGCATCTTCCTGCCGGGATACCGCCGCCACCTGCACCATATACGATCCATTGGCCGCCGTCTTGAGTTCTGCCGGCGGAGTCGCGGGGGCGGTATCATCGGCCTTTACCGGAACCAGAGTGGGTTGCAGAGTTGCAGGAGCTTGACTGGCGCTGCTGGAATCAGGAGCAAGTGGTTGAGTTGTTTCTGGGGACTTACTGCCGCCGGCTGAAGGCTTGATCCCTGTGTTGCCGCCGGCGCTGGGAACTGCGCTTACGATGGTGGAAGCTGACTTGGAGCTTGAGCCGCGCCCGAAAACGTAGCCCATGGTAAAGAACGCGGCACAGACAGCCACTAGCAGGACGAAGATGCCCAGCAGCTTGCCTGTACCTAAAGTGATCTCGGTATCCTGAGTTGCCCCCATTTTTTCCTTCCAGCAAATACTTTCTTGCGCAGCAGAAAATCAATTGCACGACGAGGAAATTCGCGCATCACATTGCCCAGTTTAACCTCA
>DATDGH010000901.1:0-5627 GCA_036522215.1 Candidatus Angelobacter sp.
GAATGCCTTTGGTCGGCAGCAGGGCCAGCACCACGCTGATGTTGAAGAATGCCTGCACCACGATCATCGCGGTGATTCCTACAGCCAGGTATCGCCCGAAGGGGTCTCGGGCACGCAAGGTCGCGCGAAATCCGCGCCATGCGAGAATGGAAAACAACGCCGCAATCGCGACTGCGCCAATCAAGCCCAGCTCCTCTGACACCACGGCATAAATAAAATCGGTGTGCGGCTCGGGCAGATAGAACAGCTTCTGTTTGCCCTCCATCAGCCCCATCCCCGTTACACCGCCGGTACCCACGGCAATCAGGGATTGGATTACATGGAACCCCCGGCCCTGCGGGTCGGCCCAGGGATTGATGAAGGCCAGCATGCGGTCGCGCCGCCAGCCCACGTGGAAAAGCAGGTAGTAAAGCAGGGGAAGAATGGGAACCAGCGCATAGCCGAAATAGCGCAGGCGCATGCCGGCCACGTAGAGAATGGCCGAGGTGATCACCAGGCAAACCACTGCGGTGCCCAGGTCCGGCTGCTTCACGATCAACACGGCAAACAGAGCTGCGGGAATGATGGCCGGCAAAAGCGTGTGCCGCCAATCGTCAATAGATCTTGTGCGGCTCTCCAGAAAAAATGCCAGGAACAGAATCAACGCCGGTTTGGCCAGCTCGGACGGCTGAAACGAAAGAAAGCCCAGTCGCACCCAGCGATGGGTGTGGTGGGAACGGTCAAGAAAGAATACGGCCAGCAACAATAGCGTGGTGACCGCCAAAAGAGAGAAGACAATGGCAGGACGCTTCAGGCGGCGGTAGTCCAGCTTCATGATCAGGGCCATGGCCACCAGCCCGGCCACGGCCCAGCCCAGCTGGCGCAGGAGAAAGTAATATCCTGATCCGAAGCGCTCGCTGGCCATGACTGCCGACGCGCTGAACACCATGACCACCCCGATCACCACCAGGATCAGAGTCGAGCCAAACAGCCACTTATCCACGCCAACTCGTTTTGCCATTCTTTTTAGCCGCGAATAAACGCGAATGAACGCGAATTAAAGAATTGCCAGAATCTTAAAACCCCTGGATTTCAGGGGCTAAAGCCCAATTTATTTTCTTACTTATTCGGCACGAATAAATTCGTGCCCTGACACCTATAGCGGCTGAAAGCCAAACCAGAGCTAATTGCTGACCACCGCTTTCTCTGCCAGGGCATGGACCAATCGTTTGAAGACTTGTCCGCGCTGTTCGTAATTCTCAAACTGATCGAAGCTGGCGCACGCCGGCGCCAGCAGCACGATGTCACCTGCAACCGCAGCCTCGGACGCCTGGCGGACCGCGCGATCCAGAGTGCCTGATTGGACGATCCGGGTTGAGCCCTGGATCTGCGAGGCAATCTTTTCCGCCGCAGCACCAATCAGGTAAGCACCCTTGCTTCGCTCTCGCAGCAGCGGCATCAGAACTGTGTAATCACTGCCTTTGTCTTTGCCGCCGAGAATGATGTGAATATTGCCCGCGAATGATTCCAGCGCCTTAATCGTCGCATCCACGTTGGTGGCCTTGGAATCGTTGTAGTAAGCAACGCCGTGGACCTCACCCGCAGGCTCCAGACGATGTTCTACCCCGCGAAACTCGGCCACTGCATTCCGCACCTGTTGGGGTTCGCACCCAGCCAGCATTCCGACAGCGACGGCCGCCACAACGTTCTCCAGGTTGTGCGCGCCCTTGAGCAGAATTTCTGCTACAGGCAGGACAGGCGTTTCCCGTCCTGAATTCCTGAAGACGATCTGGTGGTTGCGCACAAATGCCCCGCCCTCCACCGGCGGCTTGCGGCTGAACCAGTTCAGCCCTCCCTTGACTTTGTCTTTCAGGCCGACGCAGGTCGGGTCGTCGGCGTTGAGCAGGCCAAAATCACCGGCTTGCTGATTCTCAAAGATCCGCGCCTTGGCATCAACGTAGGCTTCAAACGTGTGGTGGCGATCAAGATGGTCGGGCGTGATGTTCAGGATGGCCGCGATCCAGGGCTTGAATTGCTCGATGGTTTCCAGTTGGAAGCTCGAAATCTCCAGCACCAGCAGATGTTCCGGCGTGGACTGACCAATTAAAGAAATTACCGGCGTGCCAATGTTGCCGCCGACCAGCGTTTTCTTTCCGCTCTTACTCAGGATTTCGCCGACCAGCGTTGTGGTCGTCGTCTTTCCGTTGGAGCCAGTAATAGCGATAATCCTGCCTTGCAGGAAGCGATATGCCAGTTCGACTTCGCCGATCACTGGAATACCCAGCGCGCGAGCATGTTGGAGCTGGGTCTGATCGGAGGGGACGCCGGGGCTGACGACAATTAAATCCTGGTCACGAAAAGTTCTTTCGCTGTGCCGGCCTACCTCCAGGGAAATCCCTCGGTCTAAAAGCGCGGGAATCTCTTTTTCCAGTTGCGCCTCTGATTTCGCGTCAGAAACTGTGACTTTGGCGCCGTGGTCTTGTAGAAAAAACGCGGCAGCCACGCCGGAACGCCCCAGCCCCACCACCAGCACCCGTTTGTCCTTCAACTCCATGCTCAAACCATTGTGACACGAACTCTCACCTTGCTGTATCGCACGAAACCGGAATGCCACTAGCGCAGCTTCAATGTAGTAAGGGCAAACAGGGCAAAGACAAGGGACGCGATCCAGAAGCGGATAATGATCTTGGATTCCGACCAGCCGACCAGCTCGAAATGGTGGTGGATGGGGGCCATCTTGAAGATGCGCTTCTTGCGCAATTTGTACGAGCCTACCTGTAGGATCACGGAGAGTGCCTCAATTACGAACACTCCGCCGATGAAGGGCAGCAACAACTCCTGCTTGATGATCACGGCGACGGTTGCGATTGCGCCTCCCAGGGCCAGGGAGCCTACATCGCCCATGAAGATCTCAGCCGGATGCGCGTTGTACCAGAGAAATCCGATGGCAGCGCCCACCATGGCTCCGCAGAACACCGTGACCTCCGCCACCTGCGGCATTTTCTGCAACTCCAGGTATCCGGCAAAGGTCACGTGGCTGCTCACGTAGGTAAGCACGGTCAAAGCTCCGGCAGAAATCACGGTGCAGCCGATGGCCAGGCCATCCAAGCCGTCCGTCAGGTTCACGGCATTACTTGATCCGGCCACCAACAGCATCACGAAGGCAACAAACGGAGCAAACGCCAGGGGCCAGATGTGGGGATAGTGGCGCAAGCTCTCGATCACCAGATCGGGACGGAAGTTCTTGAAAAAGGGCACCATCAGTTGCGTGGAATACTGGTTGCTGGGAGTAAAACCCACCAGAATGATGCCAATCATGGCGGCGGTCGCGAATTGCAGCCAGAGCTTGCTACGAGCGGTCAAACCCAGATTTCTCTTGTTGACTACTTTGAGGTAATCGTCGGCAAAGCCGATGGCGCCAAAGGCCACTGTGGCGAAAATTGCCAGCCAGACGAAACGATTGGAAAGATCGGCCCATAGCAGCGTTGGAATAACGATGGCAATAACGATAAGCACCCCGCCCATGGTGGGCGTGCCCGCCTTCTTCTGGTGGGCCTTAGGGCCTTCTTCGCGTATGTACTGGCCGATCTGGAATTCGCTCAGCCGCTTGATGATGGCCGGACCGACGATCAGTCCCATGAACAGCGCCGTGAGGCTGGCAAAGGCGGTGCGAAACGTCAGGTAACGGAAAATGCGGAAAGGAGGAAAGTGTGAAAATAGACGCTGGTAAAGAAGCCAGTAAAGCAATATTCCTCCGCTAATCGAAATCTACAACGCCGCCGCGCTTTGAACGGCCACAAACCTGAGCCGCATTGAACAAGCACTACATGCCAGTGGTATCTATTTCCAATTTATCAGATTATCCAATTGCAAAATTCTCTGATGGAATTTGTTGCCTCTCAACTTACACCTGACAGTCAGGAACCTCTCTTGACGCTTTGCCCTTTCATTTCCTGCTGCAATTTTTCCAGCGCCCGTTCCAGTTTCACACCGCGCGATGCCTTGAGCAAGACTGCATCTCCGGGGCGCAACTCTTTTGCCAACAACTCGCCTGCCTCTTCCGGGGTTTCCACAAACTGCGCGTTTGTACCAGCAGCGGACGCCGCTTCCACTAACGCTTTGGCCAGCCCGCGGACTCCGATTACAAAGTCAATCTTCTTCTCGGCGGCGTGCCGACCGGCATCAGCATGCAGTTTTTCTCCTGTCGGCCCGAGTTCAAGCATTTCTCCGGCAACCAGGATGTGGCGCTGCGCCGCCATGCCCGCGAGAGTATCAATCATGGCATGGAGAGCTGTTGGATTTGAATTGTAGCAGTCATTAATGATGGTGGCTCCGCCGACCTCCAGCGTCTGCCCTCGCTTCTCTCCCGCCTGAATGGTTTCCAGACTTCGCGCAGCCAACGAAGGAGCAATTCCCCATTCAAGGGCGGCGGCGCTGGCTGCGAGCGCGTTATAGATATTGTGTTCTCCCAGCAGCGGCAGCTTCACCGGCTCGCGAATGCCTTCAATTACCAGGTCAAAACTGGAGCCATCCGTTCCGTGCATGTGGATATTCTGGGCGCTTACATCGGCCGGGTGATGGATTCCGAAGGTCACGACCTTGCCCTTGAAATCGCGGCCGAATTGAGAGACATACGGATCATCCGCATTCAACACGGCGATTCCTCCGGGATGCAGAGTTTCTATGATCTCGTACTTGGCCCGAGCGATGTCCGCCAGGGAATGAAAGAACTCAAGATGCACCGGGGCCACGCAGGTGACAATTGCCAGATCATGATGGGCCAGGGTGGCCAGGGCGTGGATTTCGCCCGCATGGTTCATTCCCATTTCCATCACGGCCAGCTCGTGCTCGGGTTCCAGCTTGAGCAATTGCAACGGCAACCCGATGTGATTATTCAAATTCCCGCTGCTCTTCATTACGCGCAAGCGGCTTATCAGCAGGTGGGCCAGAATCTCTTTGGTAGTGGTCTTGCCGACGGAGCCGGTCACGGCCAGCAGTGGTTTGCCCCACAGCCTGCGGGCCGCCGCGCCCAGCGATTGCAGGGCGCGCAATGTATCTTCCACGTGCAGCAGCCGTCCAGGGGCTGAAACATTTTTATCTTTCTGCACGATCGCGGCCACAGCATGTTTTTCCAGCGCGGCGGCAACATATTCGTGACCGTCAAAATGCTCGCCTTGCAGCGCGATAAACAGGTCACCGGGATTAAGAGTTCGCGAATCGATGGAATAACCTGTCGCGACCAGTTCCTGGTCAAAATCGCCTTTGGCAGCGACAAAGTCGGCAATGCGCCAGAGAGGTAGCTTCATGGTCTTATTCGCTTCGCTCACGTCTGCCTAAAGGCCCGCGAGTCCCGAGGGACTCGCTAGACGCTGATACGGCTAGTGGGGTCAGTTCTGTTCAACTGACCCACTAGCTTGTTGCATCTGTTGTAGCGCTTCTCGCGCTACCTGCACATCATCGAAAGGCGCAGCACCTTCGCGCGTAACCTGGACTTTCTCGTGCCCCTTACCGGCAATCAATACCACATCTCCGGCCCTGGCTTCAGCCAGCGCCATGGCAATAGCTTTGCGTCGATCGGCCTCCACTTCATAACGCGTACCGCTGTTCTTGAGTCCCGGCAAGGCATCTTCAATGATCTTCTGCGGATC
>DATDGH010000902.1:0-2421 GCA_036522215.1 Candidatus Angelobacter sp.
GCATAACCGTCCAGGAAACTCATTCCCAAATTACCGCGATCTTCGCGATCGCAACCAGAGCTTCAGCGGCTTCGTGGCTTATCGAGTCTCACCCATGGAACTGGAAATGCGCGGCGCTGATCGCATCTGGGGCTATCTGGCCACGGGAAATTATTTTGATGTGCTTGGAATTCGGCCTGCCATGGGACGTTTCTTCCATTCAGAGGATGATCTGCACCCCGGCGCCAGTCCCTTTGCAGTGCTGAGTTACAACTGCTGGCAAGGCCGGTTTGGCGCCGATCCTGACATCGTAGGCAAGACCATTCGCATCAATCGCCAGCCCTTCACCGTGCTGGGTGTGGCGCCCCGCGATTTTCATGGCACAGAAATTTTTTACTGGCCTGAAATCTGGGTGCCCATGATGATGCAGGCACAGATTGAAGTAGGAAATCCCTGGCTGGAAAACCGCAATACCTTTAATGTCTGGGAGATTGGCCGGCTCAAGCCCGGTATCTCTCCAGCTCAGGCAACAGCGGACTTGGACAACATCGCTGCCGATCTGGGGCGGCAATACCCTTCCGCCAACGAAGGACTGAAGTTCAAGCTGGCCCGTCCAGGACTTGTCGGCGATACTTTAGGTAATCCGACACGGGCATTTGCTTTTGGTGTTCTGGCTCTGTCCGCATTGGTGCTGCTGGCGGCATGTACCAACCTGGCCAGCCTTCTTACCGCGCGCGCCTCTGACCGTCAACGGGAGATGGCCATACGGATCTCCATCGGCGCTACTCGCTGGCGCATTGTGCGGCAAGTGCTCACGGAAACGCTGGTGCTTTCTCTGTTGGGTGGAACTGCCGGGTACGCACTTGCAGTGCTCCTTTCCCGCCTTCTCAGCCAGTGGCACGCGCCCATGGATTTTCCTGTGCAATTCAACGTGGAGCCTGATCTGCGGGTCTTCTTCTTCGCTTTTGCCGTTTCGCTCATAGCTGGATTGTTGTTCGGTACAGCTCCGGCCGCACATGCCTCCAGAACCGACGCCCAGGCCGTGCTGAAGGGAGAACAACGCGGCTGGCGCGGGGGGCGGCTGGCCATGCGGGATGTCTTGGTGGTCCTTCAAGTAGCTCTGTGTTTTGTGTTGGTTTCAGCCTGTTTGTTCTCGCTTCGTGGATTACAACAATCTCTGTCTCTCCATCTGGGATTTCAGCCTGATGGAGTTTCTGTTGTCGGGTTTGATCTGGGCATGGCTGGCTATACAGAAGACCAGGGCCGTAATTTTCAGCGGCAAGCTCTGGAAGCGATGCAACCGTTACCGGGAGTCATTTCCGCTGCGTACTCCAATTCAGTTCCACTCAGCCTCGATCAGAGCAATCGAGGAAGCGCTCCGGAGGACTTACCCAACCCCAAGCTTGCGGAGGAAGTCTCTGCCTTTGTTTATGAAGTCTCGCCACAATATTTCAAGACCCTGGGAATTGAGTTGCTCGCGGGACGCGATTTCGATTGGCACGACGATGCCAATTCTCCCCCGGTTGCCATCGTGAATCAGGCCTTCGGGAAACAAGTGATGAAGACCGGCCAACCCGTGGGCAAGCGTTTCCGTTTTGGTACTGGCGGCCGCCTCATTGAGATCGTTGGCCTGGTCGAAGACGGCAAATACGAAAGCCTTACCGAATCGGACCAGCCGGCAGTGTTTGAGCCGATGCTCCAGCGGTACAACACCACCCACACGCTGCTGGTCAGGTCGTCCCTGCCGGAAGCGCAGATGGTGCAACAAATGCGAAAAGCCGTGGCGCAGCTTGATCCTCACCTGCCGCTCTACGGAACCGGAAGCCTGCGGCAAATGCTGGGACTCGCCTTCTTTCCTACCCACGCTGCGGCCATTGCGCTGAGCGCCTTCGGCGTGCTCGCGATTATGTTGGCTGGGACCGGCATCTACGGTCTGGTGAGTTACTCGGTGGCGCGGCGAGTCCGAGAGATCGGCATCCGCATGGCAGTAGGCGCTCGCCCGCTCCAGGTGATCAAGCTGGTGCTGGGCAGAACCTTGATGTTGCTGCTGGCAGGAGGAATCATTGGTCTGGGACTGGCGCTGGCTGCCGGACAGGTGCTCGCCAGCATCGTCTATCAAGTTTCACCGCACGATCCTCTGGTGCTGGCTGCGGTAATAGCAACGCTGGGCGTGATCGGCCTGCTCGCTTGCTGGGCGCCAATCCGCCGCGCACTGCGCATTCAACCGACCGTTGCGCTACGCCATGAATAAAGATGTTTGACCTAAATTTGAGCCATTTAATGAAAAAACAGCGAAGCTGTAGCCCAAATGCCATGAACGGGTGGCGTAGAGACGTAGCATGCCTCCGGGGGTCCCCGACGCGCGCCGGTTTTGCGCGTGGCGGGGTGGTTGCGTCTCTGAGACGCGCGGTAGCGCGGCTCACAGATTGTGATGGCTACACC
>DATDGH010000903.1:0-4834 GCA_036522215.1 Candidatus Angelobacter sp.
GCACCAGATCGGGATGGAGTTTCAGATTGACATAGCGGACGGAGCCATCCTCGGCGTGCCATGGCAGCTCGAGCGCGGGATCTCCTGAGCCCAGTTCGACGGAATAGTCAGCCTGCATCAGGCCATCCCGTGCCGCAGGAAGAATTGGATGACCTGGCGCTCGGCCCAGCGGCCGTCATAGTCATTGCCGTTGGGAGCGGCGATAAAGGCGCAATGTCCGCCGTGCTGCGTCTCCATCAGCGTGACGCGCGGGTTGGCCACCAGCTTGGCGCGCGTATCGGGCAACATGCGAATAAAAGGATCATCGGTCGAGTGGATAACCAGAGTGGGAACGGTAATTTTCTCGATCACGCGGGTGGCGGTGGCACGATCGTAATAGTCCTGCGCGCCGGCAAATCCACAGTAGGGCGCGGTGATCAGGTCATCAAATTCACGAATGGTGCGGGGAAGGCGGGAGACCCGGCCGAAGACTGCTGGAAGCAACCGGCGCTTGCGGCGATAGCGGCGCATCAGACTGAGCAGAAATCTCCATTCGTAAATGCGGTTGGACTTTTCATGCATGGCATCAACAGAAGCCGAGATGTCGGCTGCCGGCGAGACCGCAGCAACCGTCTTGAGCTCCGCAGGGGCGCTATTGCCCCACTCACCGGCCAGTTTCAGCACCAGATTGCCGCCCATGGAATAACCCACAAGGCCAAAGCGCCGTAGTCTTTCCTGCTCGATCAGCGTGCGCACCACCAGACCTACGTCGCTGGACAGGCCGGAATGATAGAGCGTATGACTCAGGTGCTCCGTGCCGCCGCAGGTGCGCATATTCATGCGCAGCACGTTCATGCCTGCGTCCCAGGCCTTGGAGCCGGTACCGATCACATACCGGGAAAGGCTGGAGCCTTCAAGTCCGTGGACAATCAATACGGTGGACCGGCTCTGATGCTGAGGCTGCCAATGGCAATGACAAAGTATCTGGACGTTTTCTTCCACCTGAAAGAGTCGTTCTTCCGGCTCAGGCAGGCGGTTGTGGCGACGCAGAAAATTTCCTACCACCGTCTGTAAATGCCCATTGCTCAGGAAGCGGCGCGGGGCGAATTCTTCTAGCGCGTCGCTCTCAACTTCAGCCGATCCTGGGTTCTCCTCGGCGCTGTTTTGTTTGATCGGAGGCGGCCCGCCCGCTGCAGGACTTACAGGCTCGGTGGCGCGCGGTGGGTTGAGATTCGCGGGCATTTATAATAGCGACGTAAGTGAATTTTAACTGACGCAGGTTCTCCGATGCCGATTTTCGAATACGTCTGCCGCGACTGCCGCCATCGCTTTGAAAGCATTGTGTTTGGCTCACAGCGAGCTGCGTGCCCCAAGTGCGAGAGCAAGAAACTGGACCAGCAGGTCTCCAGATTTGCCGTGGCTGGTGGTGATAAGGCCTCTGCCTTCACCTCCGAACCCGGCCCCTGTGGAACCTGCGGCGATCCTCGCGGCCCAGGCGCTTGCTCGATGGATGATATGGACTGAGAAGCCCCGCCACGGCAAGGCCGGATGGAACAGGCTATGACTCTGCGGCAAGCAAATTGGTAGCGTGGGCAATCGGGTCATCGGGTCATCTGAAAACCGTTGACGTGAGCATCCACTTGGCTAGGACACAGGCCACATCCCCCCTCCCTGCTGATTCACGCTGAGGGCGCAGATGGATAAAACCAGCGGCTCGCTTCTAAGCTGCTGGCGAAACCTGGCTCCGCTACGCTGTGTCCTCTGCGGTGAAAACTTTTGATTTTTCCTGCCAAAGGTCCCCGCCTGCCGTGGATGACCCAACCTGTGACTCTTTTTAGCCATTTAAGAATCAGTCGCCCTTTTGTTTCGACAATGATGACCCCGCATTTTTCCGATCACGGCGATCACCCGATTGCTGGGCTCGTTTTCACATCATAAAATAACATAAATCACATTATAAATTAATAGTTGACAACATGACCAAGAACATGGTCTACTGAGAATAGGGCCCTTAGGGGCTGCTGTTGCAGTTTTGATCTTTGACAACTGAATATTGAGGCGTTAGAAGGCGTGATCCCGCCCTGCGGGAGGGAAACCTTCTGCCGAAATCCCGGCCAGCCGTGGATTGAGCCGTGGAAGAGAAGCCCTGAGGTTGCTTTTCCGGGTCCCCGAACGCATGCCGGTTCCGGGCTGCGCAGCAGTGTGCGCGGCCCCGACGAACGGGGCTCAGGCGCTAGAGAGGAAACGTGTGTGTGCGAGAGTCTGCCACGCTGGTTATAACCATCCAATGCGTAACCACAAAAGCCATCTGCAAGGGATTCCGCAGGGTAATTTCGCTGCCAAGGCATCCGCAACAACGATTCATGAGTTTTCAATCACTTGCGCGGATGAGGAGGATAAACCGGTAAATCCGCAAAATTCACCCGAACAAGGTGCATATGCACCACAATTGCACCACAAAAGGTGCATCCGAATTTCCGGTTTTTGTGAAATCTAACAACCAAAATTTGCCGCAGATTTTCGCGAGACGAACGCAGATTGATAGATATCGAGAATCGGGTCACCACCACCCCGCCACACGAAGCGCGCGTCGGGGGCCCCGGTCATCGGGTCGTCGGGTCATCGGAAAACCAGGTCGCACCATCGTCGTTGTGCAGGTATTGCCTGAGCAAAATCGCTGGGACGAACTGCGCCTCTGAAGGCTAACGAGCGCCATATAAGGCGCGT
The DNA here is from genome assembly GCA_036522215.1 of Candidatus Angelobacter sp. Classification (GTDB taxonomy): domain Bacteria; phylum Acidobacteriota; class Terriglobia; order Terriglobales; family Acidobacteriaceae; genus Angelobacter. The sequence continues at coordinate 2,707 of DATDGH010000903.1, forward strand.
CCAAGAGCTACAGCCGCTGTGTCCCAGGAAGGGGGCCGCTTTGATCCCTACAGCATCACTCCCCATTCAACCCAGATCGAGAACCCGATGCGCCCTATTTGTGACCGCATTGCTGATTGTTCCCGCGCTGAGCGTGAGCGCGCAGGACGCTTCGTCCCAGATCCAGATCAAAGCGGAGATCGAACGCCTGCAGCAGTCTTTGAAAAGCCAACCGATTTCTAATCCTGACCTGCCCGAAGCCAACTCCATTATTGGCGACGGGTTGAAAGATGCGAGCGCAGCCCTGGCTGCCGGACGCCTGTACCTGAGCCTGGAGAAGCTGGGCCAGGCGGAAGACTTTCTGCAAGGCGCGCGCAACCTGGAGGAAAAGACCGAGGTAATCAAGGAGAGCCTTCCCGCGTTTGAATCGGAATGGGGAAAGGCCAGCGTACAACTCACGGCGCTGGACAAATCAGCACGGCAGAAAGATTGGAACCGCTCGCCGGCAGCGATCCGGGCAATTTCAGAGGCGGCCCAGGGGAGGACACTGCCGCTGCTGGAGGGCGGCCGCGGATTTGCCACAGCAACCAAACCGAAAGACGGCCTTTTCTACATGGGCCAGGCGCAAGGGGAAGCAGAATTCGCCATTTTTGTTTCCAGGTTGGACTTCCAGCGCAAGGCCACGGCGATTCCGTTGCGTTCGCTGTTGCCGGAATTGCTGGTGCTGCAGGAAAAAACCAACGCCGCTTTCCAGCCTCCGCGGTCGATTGATATGCATCCGCGCTTCATCGCGCTGAACTCGACTATTAAATTTGCGCGCGAACTGGATTCCTCCAAGTCATACGCTGGGGCGCTGTATGAATATCTCGAAGGGGTGCGCCACTACGGCATGCTGAACCCGGTTGTGCCCGACGCAGCGAGGCAAACAGCATTGCGCAGCGCGGTTGCGGATGAGCTTAAGAAAGCTGAGGCAGCCAAACGCGACGACTCCATCGGCCAAATTTTTCTGGAGCGAGCCTCCGGATGGCTGAACAAAGCGGATGGCGCAGCAACTTCCGAGGATGAATGGCGTGCGGTGCGGGTCATCCTGGAAGAGGTGCTGCCTGCGTATGAAGCGGCGCTCAAGCCCGCCGGCCCAATGCAGCAGCGCGCCGGACGCACTGCTACGCTTACCCTGGTCCGCTGGCCCTACACTTGAAACATTTCTGATCCAGCAAGTTTGCTGGCCCAGGAAGTTGCAGCAAAATATCCCGGAAGCGTGACGTTTGTAAGTGAGAACTTTGGTGATTCAAAACTGGCCGACCGGTTTGGCGTAAAAGGCTATCCCGCCATTTTTTTAGATGAGGTCCTGATCGCAGCACCCCGCGACTTCGGCTACTTCGGCGAGAAAGAAGGCACAGGCCGTTATGCACCCTGGCACAACGCGGACAACCAGGCCAAGTTCAAAAACGATCTGGTGCGGATGATTGACCTGATCCTTGCCGGCAAAAAAGATGTAGTGAGCCGCGAGCACGCAGGAACAAGCACCAGCCTGGCCGCGGTCAACGCTTTGCCCAAATTTACACTGACCGATCTTTCCGGCAAGCCGCTCACGGCCGAGCAGGCGGCGGGGCGGGTAGTGATGGTTGAGTTCTGGGCGACGTGGTGTCCACCATGCCGCTCGACCCTGGAATGGCTGGGTGAGCTCAAGAAGAAATACGGGGACAACGTTGCCATTCTGGCGTTTGCCGTGGAGTCACCGGAGGACAAAGTGCGTGAAACAGTAGCATCGCTCAGCCCTGACCTGAGCTGGGCGATTACAGATACGGCCACAGCGCAGGCCTTCGGCGATATAACAGCGGTGCCAACCATGTTTCTGTTTGACCGTTCCGGCAAAACAGCAGGCGTAATGTACGGGGCTCCTCCAGACCTGCATCAGCAGGCGGAGAAGAAACTGGATGAGCTGATCAAGTGATTGACGCAGAAGGGTTAGGCGCTATGCGAACCACTACGAGAATTTTGTTCTCGTTGCGATACGAGCAGGGTGGCTCTCACAGAGAATTGGGTAATTTGGTAATTGGGTAATTGGGAAATTTGAAATCAAAAACAAAGCCAAAACCAACCTCGGCTAGAGAAGGATATCAAGGGCGAAGCCCTTGGCTAGTTAGGC
>DATDGH010000904.1:0-2392 GCA_036522215.1 Candidatus Angelobacter sp.
ATTCACGCCCTTGACTTTTGTCGTGACTGCTGGCGCAGTGGTAGCTAATGCCATGGTCGCTCAACCCAGGCGCGCTGCCATTGGGTTTGGAATTGTCTTGCTGGGAGCGCCTGTGTACCTCATCTGGCGGCGCGGCGCTGCCGAGGCACGGCCGGGAATTCGTTGATCGCCTGACAGTTCGCTGCACACTGACGGCCAAGCGCTCAAGAGTCGAAGTCTTTCTAGGAATAACATGCTCGCCGGATCGCGGCTGCAGTAACCTCAAGAACTCTGGCGCCAGCGGAGAGATTCGAACTCTCAAACACCTGTTTCTAAGACAGGCGGCTATTCCAATTCGCACGCTGGCACTCTGGTGCACAGGGGAGGATTTGAACCTCCGCGTCCCACTTAGGGGAAACCGGGTTACAGTCCGTTTCAGCCAGGCTCACGCACCTGTGCAACACAATCCAAGTGGACCCCGGTGATCCGACGCGTATCTGGGTTGGCCTCGACTTGCTTGACGAGGCACTGAAGCTCATCGTCCTCTTGTTCGGCGAAGAGACCGCCAAGGCAGTGCAGGTTACGACACAGTATTTCCCCAACCCACCGGTTGAGGGCAGCATTCCAGCAGCACCGTCTTGCCCGGTGCGGTGGTGATGTAGCGTGCTGGCTAGCCAAGCATCATTTTGCCACGCTAAAACCTGGAGCGGGGCGCTGCTGAGCGCGCGCGAAATTTTTTCGGACGAAAAGCACGCAGATAGGCGTTCTTCTGGCCTGATTGGCCGTTGAAGTTGGGAATTTTTACGCTGTAACAGTATCCAGGAACGTCGTTCCTGGGTTTAAAAGCCAAAAAGTTCGATAAGCGTCCCATTCTCCCCGCCAGAAAACCAGTAATTAGTAATTAGCCATTAGTAGTTAGCCAAGGCGAACCAACAGCGGATCCTTCTCCCGCTTCGCTGGATCAGGACTTTACCTGCTTCCTTTCCTGATTTCCCGCCCTTGTTCGACCTTCCTTACACTGGTAGAATATATTCCTTACAATAGTAAGGAGGAATGCACGTGAAGATCCTTGCAGAGAGCACCTTGACCAGCAAAGAGCAGCTCACTGTTCCCAAGGTAGTACGCCAATTGCTGGATATTCATGCCGGCGATAGTCTGGTATGGAGTGTGGATGAACAAGGGCAACTCGTGGTTTCTGGTGGCCGTCCCAACTCGCTGGCTGATATTCGAGCAGCCGTAGCCGCAGCTGGACCCGTCCATACACCGAAGGGTGTCAGCATTGAAGATATGAATTCAGGCATGGCTGCTGCGATTCAGAGGAAGCATGGGCGCAGTTGATACTAACGTTCTGGTGCGTCTGCTGGTGGCTGATGATCCTGTGCAAACCAAACGGGCTACTGCCTTTTTAGAGGCCCGACGCCCCGTTTGGATATCCACCGTGGTCCTGGTGGAAACCGTATGGGTACTGACGACAGTCTATCTTTGGTCCAAGGCGCAGATTTTGGCCATGTTGCAAACTGCCACGAACAGCCGGGATTTTGCTTTCCAAGCTGTAGAACCGGTGCGAAGAGCGGCCGGTGTTTATGCATCAAGTAAAGCCGATTTCTCCGATTGCTTAGCCCTGGAGTTGGCCCGCGCCGAAGGACATCTGCCTTTCGCCACGTTTGACAAAGCCACGGCGAAGTTACCCGATGCCGTTAGTCCGTAGCTACTACAGCCGGAGTCGTTTAGTTGCAATAGCCAAACTAAATTGGCGCAAAAGCTCTTGGCGTTCCGATTTTAGCTTTTCCAATTGTTGTGCGAATTCGGCAGGTCAGGGCGTAAAACTCGGAAATCTTTACACTGTCGCGATGTGCAGAAGCGTCATTCCTGGCTTCAAAGCATAAGAGTTCGGAAGTCGTCCGGTGATTCCTGGGCTTCGTATGCCTTGTACTCCAGGGGAAACGACCAGGGCTTGGCCTTTTACATAGGGGCGTCGAACGGTTACATTCTGTCCGCGCTCTCTTCTTCCAGCGGCATCAATGTTTGGGATGGCCAGTGGCACGTCGCGACCGGGATGTTTGACGGCACGTTCGTACGTCTGTTCGTAGACGGTATTGAAGCGTTGAACGATGACATACAACCTACACAAGCGCCACCGGCAACCCGCATTAACTACACTGATATGAGCCATCGCGAATTCTACATCGGTTTGTACAATGACCAGCCGGCCCCGCAACCTCCACCTGGTCCGCCCCCGTTGTCTCCTTACAATTACGCCTTTAACGGTTCAATTGCAGAGGTGCGAGTCTGGGATGGGGCGCCTAATCCCAGTGCCGGGCTTTTCTCTTTTGCTCCCTAGCTCTGATTGTCCGGCAAAGACGCTCAAACCATGGCTTTGCCGGCAGAGCCGTCACCCCGATGCGCAAGCCTG
>DATDGH010000905.1:0-17636 GCA_036522215.1 Candidatus Angelobacter sp.
CCTTAATCGTGAATGTCCTCAGAGGAAGTTTGCCGCCGCTATGGCCTGCTTTTCAAAACGGTTCCTTGTAAAATCGTAGTTCTCTCTCCGCTTGGGAGATCGAAGCCAAAGCAGCCGGAGAGAGATGTACCTTCTTTTGACGATGGATACGATGCTTGCAAAATCCGGTTCTGTCTCGCACTCATGGGTGGAACATCGGTCTGCGGGTCAAGGCCACCGCTTGCGGATGTATTGTTTTCCTTACGCCGGGGGGAGTGCTCAGGTGTTTCGCAGTTGGCAGCGGCATTTTCCTGCGCAGGTGGACGTCTGTCCGGTGCAGCTTCCGGGGCGCGGCAAGCGAATCAGTGAACCACCATTTACAAACGTGAAATCCCTGGTCCAAGCCATTGCTGACGGGATTTTTGACGGCTCTCCGGACCCATTTATTTTTTTTGGGCATAGCATGGGCGCGCTGATCAGTTTCGAGCTGGCTCGGGAGCTTCGTCGTAGAGGCTCCATCGGACCACGGCAGCTCTTCCTGTCCGGGCGCCGTGGCCCCACAGTGCCTCAGCGTGAAGCTCCCACCTTCAATCTGCCGCATGACGAGTTCATTGCCGAACTTAAAAGGCTTAAAGGCACTCCCCCGGAATTGCTCAATGTTCCAGAAGCAGCAGAACTCTTTTTCCCGTTGCTCAGGGCCGATTTCGAAGTCGTTGACACCTACATGTATGAGAACGAAGAACCTCTTTCCTGTCCCATTACGGTGTACGGCGGATTGCAGGATGAATTTGTAACGCGTGAAGACCTGCGCGAATGGGAAAAGCAGACCTGTGTAACTTACAAGGAAAGGATGTTTTCCGGAGATCATTTCTTTATCCATGATCCCAAGAGCGAATTTTTGAACGTTCTGCTCACGGATGTTGTGAAAATCCTTGATACCCTGGATGGTGAACGCCGTCCACGATAGCAACCCTCAAAATCGAAAAATGGAGAAACCTGAATGCCTGAAGAGAAAGGAGATAAGACCATTTATAAAGTCGTACTCAACCATGAAGAGCAATATTCAATCTGGCCTCCTCACCGCTAGAACGCTTTGGGCTGGAAAGACGCGGGCAAAAGCGGCACCAAAGAAGAATGCCTGGCCTACATCAAAGAAGTCTGGACGGACATGCGTCCTCTGAGCTTGAGAAAGAAAATGCAGGAACAAGGACTAGGATAAATCCCTGGCGCTGAGAGCACACCTCATCCGAACGGTAACCGGGGGTGCGACGTTTTCATTGCGTCTGCCATCCATGGATCGCATGCGACCTCCACCCCGGCACGCGCAAAAGCGCAAAAGCGCCGTGTGCCGGGGCCCGGTGATCGGGTGGCCTCGAACGCGACGCGAACCGCGCGTCGGGACCCCAGGTGATTGCCGGTAATCGGACAACCGCGCATTTGATGGTGTTAGTCCACTGAAGACATGGTCATGGATTCCGCAGAACTGAGTTGAGAAAGCGGAAACAGAGAGCGTGAACGTCGGCTTCAGAGAAGCCCGCAGGATATTTGATATGCCGGCCCAGGAGCTGGTCCCGCAGGAGGCCTTCCACGGCGCCCATTAACCCAGAGCGGACGGCCTCCGGATGAATATCAGGAGCCAATTCGCCTTCCTGGGCCAACTGCTTCAAGATGCTGTCGACGAGTTCGACAAACTGCAGGAAGCCGGGCACCAGGACCACAAACTTTCCGTCATCGCGGATTCGGCGGCCCTCCAACAGGAACAGCAGCGAGAGCTCCTGGTCTTTGCTTAGAAACTTCAGGATCATCTCAATCAGCATTTTCAGCCGTTCGCGTGATTTCGGAATGCTGTCCGTAGCCAGCCGGATGGCAGGATTGATCTGCTGCCAGGCGTTTTCAAAAATTGCCTCCAGAAGTCCCTGCTTACTTTCAAAGTGCTTCAAAAGCTGTGACTCGCTGGTGCCTGCCTGACGGCATATGGCGGCGGTCGAGGTGGATTCATACCCGTGCTGGGCAAAAAGTGCCTTCGCTGATTCACGGATGCGATCGCGACTGGATAGTACGGATCCAGAAGTGCCAGCCACAGGGAGGCCTCCTTCCCTTTAAAAAGTTAAGTTATAGTACCACACCACTAACAATCATAGTGTTACTACGTTTGCTAGTACAACCACTCTCCGGCTTCTTAGCTCTAAGACAGCCATGGAGGCTTAACTATGAGACCGGGCTCCCCTTCATCTCCCCAGAGTTCTGTAACCGCCGCTCCCGCGTGGAGAACTGCGGTTTTGTTGATTTTCTGCCTTGTAGCCATGGCAGCAACTTGCCCAGCCGGCACTTTCAACGGGACTCTGACGACATCCACAAATTCATTAACGTGGAACGGCACCCAAACTGGCGTAGTCGGACAGACGCAAACCGGAACTGGTGTTGCCAATCCACCCTGCAACGCGACGATCTGCGATCTCTACAATTTGACTGTCAATGTGCCCGCTACGTTTTATGCCGCCCACCCTAATTTCACGGTAAACATAGGAGCCAGCTGGGGCTCAAGCCTCGACGAGTTCGACGTCTACGTCTACGACACCGGCAGCAACCTGGTGGGAATGGCGACGCAAAGCGGCACAACCTTTAATGATGCCGACCTGGGGCAGCTACCTTCTGGAACCTATCAAGTACAGATCGTTCCCACGGTTGCAGCTCAGACCTCCTATGCAGGGAGCATCACGCTGGCGGCCGAGCCTTCCGTCCTCAGCGGGAGAGCGCGGTACAAGATAGGAAATGCAACCTTCAGTTCGCAGGTGATGAGCCGTCCTCCCGGGATCGTCAATACAAGTCCTGCCGGGCGGCTGTTTTTTGAGCAGGACGCTGAGCCCCGGATTGTCCATGACCCGGTGGGGAACCTTTATTTAACGGCCATTCAGGGCGTTCCGGCAGGAAGCGATACCTGGAAGTCGATGGATGGCGGCAAGACCTGGTCTTACATCGGGGAGCCGGATGGAGCGCAGGCAGGCGCTTCAAGCCTGGGCTTTGTTGGTGTGGGAGCGGGTGGCGGCGATGAAGACATCATTACGCTTCCCAACGGCCATGTAGTGATGACTTCCCTGTGGCTGGGTGGCAATACCACCTGCACCTCCAGCAATGGTGGGGCGGTGTGGGCGTGTGATCCTGAAGGCTCTACCTTGCCCGCGGATGACCGCCAATGGCTGGCTAACTTTGATTCCAACGTGGTGTATATCACCAGCAAGCAACTGGGCGCCGACCTCAGCGGCACTGATTCCATTTATGTTGCCAAGTCGACTGACGGAGGAATCGCTTTTCCGTTTGTGAGCCAGGTGACTACGCCGGAGCTGGGAGTGCAGCCGGGTGTCCAGGGCAACATCCTGGTGGACCACAACAACGGCAACGTTTACACGGTGTTCTTCGGATCGATCGCGAACCAGTTGTTCCTGGCCAAATCAGTGGACGGCGGGCAGACGTGGATGCTCAAGCTCGCCTACCAGGCGCCGGACAATGTTTCCCTGGCCCATGTTTTCCCATCGCTGGCCCTGGACCATGCCGGCAATCTCTATATTGCCTTCAGTGACGGCAACACCAGTTTTCTGATCCACTCAACCGATGGCGGCCTGAATTTCAGCGCGCCCGTTCGCGTGAATGCCGGCGCCAATGCCAAGACTACTGTGGAGCCGTGGGTGGTGGCGGGTGCTGCGGGGCGGGTCGCGGTGTTCTTCTACGGAACCTCTGACCCAAGCTTCAATTCCAGCAGCGCCCACTGGAGCATTTATATGGCGCAAAGCCAGAATGCTTTGGCCCCGGTGCCGACGTTTGCAATCACGGCAGCAACCGGAGTCATGCATATCGGCGCCATCTGCAACAACGGCCTGGTGTGCGCCAACGGAACGCGGAATCTTCTGGAGTATTTCTATCCGGATGTGTATCCCGACGGCAACGTCTTTGTTCCTTATCCGGATGACCTGCACGTAAATCCAGCGACGACTATCACCAATGTGTGGGTCCTCAGGCAGACCGGCGGCTCCAAGCTGATCGGCAAATGAGCACGAGATGTAACCCAGGTAGACGAAGCCCAGGTAAAAACGGTGGCGCAAGCCGCCGTTTTTGGGGCGCGGGAGACGGTTCAGTCCACGATAAATTCTAAGGGGGTTTTGGTAATTTATCGCCCGGGCCGTTTCCCGCTGGAATTTTGCGCACACCAAACACGTCTTCCCCACCTCAAGTCACCGCTGTCTTCATTCTCCTGCCGACTTTCCAAAGCGAGAACAGCTGCCAACGGCGGCAACTGCGACTCCCTCCACTCCCTGCCACGCACCGTGGTTACCTATTGCATTCCAATACGTCTAATAGTAGTCTCTGATAGGTATCCAATAGGAGAACCTGATGGGCGCAAAGAAAGATGTCTGGCAGGGGACGCTGGCGCTGATGGTGCTGAAAACGCTCCAGTCCATGGGGCCGCTGCACGGGTACGGCATTGCGCGGCGCATTGAGCAGACCAGCGGCGACACTCTGGTAGTGCAGTACGGGACGCTTTATCCGGCGCTGCTGAAACTGGAGCAGGAGGGTTACATCGCCTCCGATTGGGGAACTTCAGAAAACAATCGCCGTGCCCGCTATTACAGGCTCACCCGCGCGGGACGCAAACAAGTAGAGAAAGAAACGCGTGAATGGCAGGAGACCACCACAATCATGGCGCGGTTCCTCGCGCCAGAGGAGCGGTCATGAGGAAGTTGCACGGGTTAGCCGCGAATGAACGCGAATCAAGAATTAGAGACGAAGAGAAGCGGTGAAAGTTTGCTTAAAAAACGAACCAATTGAGGATTAGTACCAGACAGGAAGGGAACGAATGATTCGACGCCTGCGTGCATCTCTGGTGCGTTTTGCCGGGCTGGTGGGACTGCGTCGCCGGGACGCCGAACTGGCGGAAGAGCTCGAAGCCCACGTGGCAATGCACGTTGAGGACAACGTGCGGTTGGGCATGGATCCCATGGAGGCGCGGCGGCAGGCGCTGATGAAGCTGGGAGGAGTCACGCAGAGCAGGGAGTTGTACCGCAATCAAGCTCGTCTGCCTCTGGTGGAAACTTTGTGGAAGGACCTGCGGTATGGGGCGCGCGTGCTGCGCAAGAATCCAGGGTACACGATTGTGGCCATCATCACGCTGGCGCTCGGGATTGGAGCGAACACCGCCATTTTCAGCGTGGTGAATACGGTGATGCTACGGCCACTGTCCTATCCGAATGCAGACCGCCTGGTGTTGCTCAGTGAGGAAGCCAGGGTCCCGGGACGCGTAGATCCCATGTCAGTGTCCTGGCAGGATTATCTGGACTGGCGGCGACAGGCGCGGTCCTTCGAGTATCTGGGTGTCTACCGCAACCAGGGCGTTAATCTGACCGGCACGGACCGGGCAGAGCGATTGAACGGCGCCATGGTCTCTGCCGACGTGTTGAATGCCCTGGGCATTCGTCCGCTGCTGGGCCGAACGTTTGTGGCGAAGGAAGATGAGGCTGGAACTGCACCGGTAGCAATTCTCAGCGAACGCTTGTGGCGCAACCGCTTTGCCGCTGCACCCGACATCCTCAATCGCACCATCACCCTGGATGGCACTAACCACACGGTGATTGGCGTGATGCCGGCAAGTATGCGATTTCCTTCGCGTACCACTGAGGTATGGGTCCCGCTCGGCATGTACGTGAATATGATGCCTACGAGCCGGGACAACCATCCGGGACTTTTGGCGCTGGGCCTCCTGGCTCCGAATGTCAGTTTGGAACAGGCGCGATCCGAGATGGATACGATCGCAGAACGTCTGGGACAACAATATCCAGATACCAACAGCGCCGTGCATGTGCTGACGACATCTCTCTACGAAACCGTAGTGAGCGGAATACGGACCAGCCTGCTGGTGCTGCTGGGCGCAGTGATGTTCGTGCTGTTAATTGCATGTGTGAACCTGGCCAACATGACGCTGGCGCGAGGGGAGAGCCGTCTGCGCGAACTGGCAGTGCGAACTTCCCTGGGTGCTTCGCGGCCGAGGTTGATGCGACAGTTGCTGGTGGAAAGTGTTTTGCTTTCGGTCATCGGAGCAGCATTGGGGATGGCATGGGCGTGGATGGCGATCAGAACCCTGGTGGCGGCACAGCCGGCCAGCATTCCCCGGGTGGACCAGATCGGCATGGATGCTAATGTTATGGCCTTTACGTGCGTGTTGGCGGTACTAGTGGCCCTGCTGTTTGGGTTGTGGCCCTCATGGCGCATCACATCAGTCAACCCGCATTTATCGCTCAAAGAGCTGGCGCCAGCGGCATCTCGGCGTTCCCGGTTGCGTCCCTTACTGGTGATTGCGGAAGTCAGCCTGGCTATGGTGCTGCTGGTAGGCGCTACGCTGATGTTTCGCACCTTTTCTGCATTGAGCCATGTGGAACTTGGTTTTGCGCCTGAGCATGTAATTACCATGCGATTAAACTTGCCGCCACGAAGCTACAACAAGGCACAATGGGTTCAGTTTTACCGCAATCTGATCGCGCGAATGGCGGCCCTGCCCGGCGTAGAAGGACAAGGCGTAAGTAGCTCAGCACCTCTAGCCTTTGGAGGAGGTGAATCGGGCATTTATGCCGATAACCTTCCCACAGACCCGATGAAGGGCCGCGGCCCAGGTTGCACCTTCAGTTCTGTCAGCGCAGGCTACTTTGCCTCCATGGGGATTCAGATGGTGAAGGGCCGCAGTTTCAATGATCACGATTCTCCCGACAGTCCACCAGTGATTGTGGTGGATGAAGTTACAGCGCGCACCTTCTGGCCAAACCAGGATCCAATCGGCCGCCGCGTTGCCTTCGAGTTTCGCGGGCGCACCATTCAAGATCCGCAACCAATATGGAGAGAGGTAGTAGGAGTCGTGCGGACCGTGCGGCATTACGATCTGACTTCACAGATCAGCCGCGTTCAGGTGTACGTGCCTTTTACGCAACCAGCGATCTGGTATCAAACATTGCCTGCCATGACGCTCATAGTGCGCACCGCGACCGATCCGGACCAGATGGTCAATTCGGTGCGCAATGAGGTGGCAGCGCTCGATCCGGCCTTGCCCGTATTTTCGGTGAGCAGCATGACCGAATATGTAGACGGAGTGCTGGAACAGCCCAGACTGAGCATGGGCTTGATGGGCAGCTTCGGGGGACTGGCGCTGCTTTTGGCCGCAGTTGGCATCTACGGCGTGCTCTCCTATTCGGTCTCGCAGCGGACTCGTGAAATCGGAATTCGGACGGCGTTGGGCGCATCGCGTAATGACATCATGCTGTTCGTGATGCGCCAGGGAACGGTCCTGATTGCTGCAGGAGTGCTGATCGGTGTATTGGCATCTCTAGCGTCCACCCGCCTGATTCGCGGTTTGCTCTACGGCGTCTCGGCCACAGATGCTGCCACTTACTTATTGGTGTCGCTGGTGCTGCTCACGGTTTCTTTGACAGCAACGTTCATCCCGGCTCGACGCGCCGCCAGGATTGATCCCTTAGAGGCCCTGCGGCACGAATAGTGAAAGGAAACTCCTATGAGGAGAATGCGTGCTTTGTTGCTGCGTTTTGCTGGACTACTTGGGATGCGGCGCTCTGACGCCGAACTGGCGGAAGAACTTGACGCTCACGTGGCCATGCACGTCGAGGACAATGTGCGCGTCGGCATGAATCCTGTCGAAGCACGCCGTCAAGCACTGATGAAGATGGGAGGAGCAATGCAGTGCAGGGAACTGTACCGCGACCAGACCCGCCTTCCGATGGTGGAGACTTTGTTGCAGGATTTGCGCTACGGCGCGCGCATGCTGCGCAAGAATCCGGGGTTCGCCATGGTGGCCATCGTCACGTTGGCCCTGGGCATTGGAGCCAACACAGCTATTTTCAGCGTGGTGAATGGCGTGCTGCTGCGACCGTTGCCCTACAAGGATCCGGCACAGCTCATGGCTGTGTATAGCAGCGCTCCTGCCAAAGGGGTTGTGAACTACGGGACGTCGCCGCCCGACTTCCGCACGCTGCGCGAACAGAACCGTTCCTTCACCAGTCTTTCCGCATTTTACGGAACCTCCGTCAATCTCACCGGGCTGCAAGAGCCGGAGCGGCTGGCGGGGCGAATAGTCTCCGCGGAATATTTTTCTACTCTGGGCGTGCAGCCGTTCCTGGGCAGAAATTTTCTGCCGGGCGAAGAAAAATGGGATTCACATCGAGTGGTGATCGTGAGCTATGGTTTCTGGCGCAGCCACCTGAATGCTGATCCTCATATCTCCGGCAAGACGCTCAAGCTTGATGGAGAGCCTTACAACCTGATCGGCGTGATGCCCGCCGGTTTTCGTGAACGGAATCCAGATATCGCGATGTGGGCGCCCATGGCCTGGAAGCGCAACGACGACTACGACTCCCACAACAATTACTTCCTTAACATGATGGGAAGGCTGAAACCGGGAGTCACGAAGCAACAGGCATATTCGGACTTGAATGCCATCATGCTGAGCATTGCACAGCAGTTCCCGGAAAACAAAGGCATCAGCGCCGACCTGAAACCACTTCACGAAGCGTGGGTCGGCGACACGCGGCCCGCCCTGATGGTCCTGCTGGGCGCGGTAGGGCTTGTTCTGCTCATGGCCTGCGTGAACCTGGCGAACCTGCTGCTGGCGCGTTCGGCTGGACGACAGAAAGAGATCGCCATCCGTTCGGCACTGGGAGCGGACCGTGGCCGGCTCTTACGCCAGTTCATCACGGAGAGCGTGATGCTGTCTTTGCTGGGAGGATCGCTGGGACTGGCTTTGGCTTATCTGTCGCAGCGTCTGTTGCCGCTGGCGAAAGACGTGCTGCCACTGATGACGCAAATTCGTCTTGATGGTTGGGTATTACTTTTCACTTTGGGAATTTCATTATTGACGGGCGTGCTGTTTGGTTTGATTCCGGCGCTGCAGAATTCGCGCTCACGCAAATTGAATGAGTCGCTGAAAGAAGGTGGACGCACCTCAGAAGAAGGCGGAGGCAGATCTCGCCTGCGCGCCGGCCTGGTGATCAGCGAAGTTGCGCTGGCCATGGTGCTGCTCATCGGCTCAGGACTGGCGATCCGAAGCTTCCAGCGTATTTTGCGCGTGGATGCAGGTTTTGATTCCAGCGGCCTGCTCACCTTCGCGGTGAACCTGCCGCAATCGTACGATCCACAGCCGGACCCAATGCGCATTGGCGCGCCGCCGAAGGTGGCGGAGTTCTACCAGCAGTTGCTGCAGAGGATGGAACAAATCCCTGGAGTGAAAGCCGCCGGTGCAACCTCCAGCCTGCCACTGCAGGGAGAGAACTGGGGCAAGCTGTTTGCCGCCCTGGATCGCCCGCTGCCAACCAGCTTCGACGATACGCCCCACATACAGTACCGGCCCGTGGCGGGTGACTATTTCAAGACTTTGGGAATTCGCCTGCTCAAGGGACGGCTGCTGGATGAGAGCGACCAGGCAAATACTGCCCTCTCGGTGGTTGTCAACCAGACACTGGCACAGAAATTCTGGCCGGGCCAGGATCCGATCGGCAAACTTGTACTTCTATCGCCACCGGAAAATCTGATCCCTTCCAATCTGCTGCCACCGGGCTACCACGTTCCCAAATTTACTGTGGTGGGTGTGGTCGCGGATGCGCACTACGGCAGCCTGGACAGCGAAGCTGTGCCTGTTGCCTATGCGTCGATTCGACAGCACGACTACTCGATGAGCCCGTCATTCGTGGTGCAAACTGATGGCGATCCCAGAGCACTGATATCCTCCGTTCGCAGCGCGCTGGCGCAGGTGGATAAAACCCTTCCGATGGCTGACGTCACCACCATGGACGAGATCATGTCGGCTTCAGTAGCACAACCCCGGCTGGAGGCAGTCCTGCTCGGTCTGTTTGGAGCGCTGGCCATGCTGCTGGCGGCGGTAGGAATTTACGGCGTCATGTCGTATTCAGTCAGCGAGCGCACAGGCGAGATCGGCATACGGGTGGCGCTGGGGGCAAATCCGGGAAACATCCTCAGGATGGTCTGCAAACAAGGTTTGACGCTCACGGGGATTGGATTGGCCGCAGGTCTGGGACTGGCGCTGGGCCTTACCCGCTTGATGTCGAAGGTGCTTTTTGGGGTGAGTCCCACTGACCCGCTGACGTTTGTGGTGATCGCGGTGCTGCTGGCGATGATTGCATTACTGGCTTGCTGGGTACCGGCTCGACGTGCGACCAAAGTGGATCCGCTGGTGGCGTTGCGATATGAATGACACAACGTAGCGAAGCCACAACGAAAATCAAAAGATCACCACGGAGACACGGAGGCACGGAGACACGGAGAAAATCACAAAAAGAACATCAAAAGTAAAACCTCAACACAAAGGACACGGAGGAAACACCGGAGGACACGGAAAACTTCAGCGCTTAAAAATTCTTCGTGGTTTGGCATGAATCTGATTGTTAGCAATGCAGATAAGCGCCGATCAAAACCTAACCACAAAGGTCACAAAGGAAATCGAGAACACGAAGGGATGATGACGCAGGAGAAGCGAGATTGGCAAAGAACGAAGAAATCCAAGATTCATACTCTAGAGGAATGGAAAAGATGATAAGGCGGTTGCGTGCATTGTTGTTGCGTTTGATGGGGTTCCTGGGGAAGCGGCGTCCTGATTCGGAACTAAGTGAAGAACTCGAAGCGCACCTGGCCATGCAGATTGAGGACAACATCCGTTCCGGTATGAGCGCGGATGAGGCGCGGCGGCATGCGCTGGTCAAGTCAGGGGGAATGGTGCAGGGCAAAGAGCTGTGTCGCGACCGGAACCGGCTGCCACTGATTGATACCCTGTTGCAGGATCTGCGCTACAGTGCGCGCATGCTGCGCAAGAATCCTGCATTCGCTGCTATTGCGATCATCACGCTGGCGCTTGGCATTGGGGCCAATACTGCTGTGTTCAGTGTGGTTCGGACGGTCCTGCTGAAGAGTCTTCCTTATCCTGATGCGAAGAGCCTGATCGTTTTGGATGAGTATCACGTCCGCAACGGAGAAGAATCTGTCTCCTGGATGGACTTTCGCGATTGGCAAGCACAGCAGGAGGTGTTTGACGGCATGGCAGCCTATCGTCCGCGACACTTCGTGCTGACCGGATTTGAAAAGCCGGACCTGCTGCGCGCGGGCGAAGTTACATCTTCTTTTTTGAGTCTGCTCGGCGGCCAGCCCTCGTTAGGTCGTACCTTCACTCAAGACGACGACAAGCCGGGTGCGAAGCGCACCGCGGTGCTCAGTTATTATTTTTGGCGCACTCGACTTGGAGGAGACCCCGCAATTCTTGGTCGCAATCTGATTCTTGATGATGATTCCTATACTGTGATTGGAGTGCTTCAGCCCGAGTTCAAGTTCTTTCAAAAGAATATCGACCTGTATGTTGCCGCCGGAGTGGTGAGCGACGATCCGATTTGGATTCAACGGGGAAATCATCAGGGCTTTGAGGTTCTGGCGCGGCTTCGCGCCGGGACATCACTTTCCGCCGCACGTTCTTCCATGGAGACCATCATGAAGCGGCTGGAGCAAGAGTACCCAGCATTCGATGAAGGTCAACGGGTCAGTTTGACGCCGCTCTACGATTCACGGGTCAGCGATGTCCAGCGGTCGCTGTGGGTACTGTTGGCTGGATCGTTTTGCGTGCTGCTGATTGCCTGCGCGAATGTGGCCAATCTTTCTCTGACTCGCGCTGCGACGCGCGCCAGAGACTTTGCTATTCGCAGCGCCATCGGGGCCCGTCGCAGCCGCTTGATTCGCCAGCTCCTCACGGAAAGCATTGTCCTTTCATTGATAGGAGGGTTATTCGGACTGTTTTGCGCCAAATGGGCCATTGGTCCCCTTTTGCTGTTAGCGCCAGCAGATATTCCCCGGCTGGACGAAACGCGCATGGACGCAAGCGTGTTCTTTTTCACGTTTGCAGTCGCGCTTATCACCGGAATTATTTTCGGGCTGGCGCCGGCTCTGCAAAGCTCGCGGGTTGACCTGACAGCTCCGTTACGCGAAGCAGGCCGCAAGACGTCATCCGGCAGGTCGGGACAACGCCTGCGGGCCATTCTTCTTGTCGCGCAAATCTCGCTGGCTTTTGTACTGGTGATGGCTTCCGGTCTGCTGATTCGGAGTTTGATAAGAAGTCTTGCCGTTGATCCGGGTTTCAAGGTTGATCATCTTCTCGCGATGGATGTCAATCTGCCTCTTGCGAGATATAAGACCGACGCGCAGCCGGCAATGTTTCTGACTCAGACATTAGCTCGAATTCGGAGTCTGCCTGGAGTCAAGTCCGCCAGTGTCGTTTCCTGTCCTCCTCTGGTGGGCACATGCTGGCGTTCTGTTTTTCTGGTTGGTGGTCGACCGGCTCCGCCGCCCGCAGAGCAGCCGAGGGCAGCCTTCAACGTTGCGGAACCGGGCTATTTTGAAACCATGCAGATTCCTCTTCTAGCCGGCCGCTTGTTCACTTCTGCCGATCAGCACGGATCGCCCCAGGTTGTGCTTGTCAATGAGACCATGGCCAGGCGCTGGTGGCCCAATGAAAGTGCTGTCGGGAAAAAAATCAAGCAGGGTTTCTCGCAGGACAGGTCGCCATTTATGGAGATTGTTGGAGTGGTCGGCGACCTCAAACAGGATGGCCTTGACCAGCCGTCATGGCCGGAGGTATTCGAGCCTGCTGAGCAGAACCCTATGAGATTCTTGACGTTTGTAGTACGAACCTCAACTGATCCTTTAACAATGTCGACGACTGTGAAAGATGTGATTTATCAGGTTGATAAGGACCAGCCTGCATATCGTGTGCAATCCATGGACGGTTACCTGGCTGCATCTCTGGCACGACGAAAGTTTGAAACTCTCCTGCTCGGAATCTTCAGCGCGCTGGCTCTGCTGCTGGCCGCAGTAGGCATTTACGGACTAGTGGCGTATATGGTGACCCAGCGCACTTATGAAATCGGAATTCGCATGGCGCTGGGAGCGCAGAAACATAGTGTTCTCACGATGGTCCTGCGCTTTGGTCTCAAGCTGGCGACATACGGTCTAGCCCTGGGCTTAGCAGTTTCGTTGGCAGTCACGCGCGTGCTGCAAAGTCTTTTGTTTGGGGTGGGTGAGCGCGACCCGCAGACGTTCGTTGGGGTAACCGTTCTGCTGACGATTGTTGCACTTGTGGCGTGCTATATCCCAGCGCATCGCGCGACTAAAGTCGATCCTCTCGTGGCGCTAAGGTACGAGTGAGGTTATCGGGTTGTCGGCAGAAGTTATTGGGGTGAAATCTCAAGGGTCTCGATTCCGACTAGCCGATCGGCGCCGGGAAAAGCAAGAGGTCGCAGGAGAATGCCATCCACCAGACCGAAAATTGCTGTGCTTGTTCCAATACGTCTGCTGATTCGCCTCGCTCCCCCCTACCTAAAGGTAAGCCCGCCACTGGCGGGGCTAGGGGCTGATACGCCGTCAATACCGCTTCGCGGTATTAACGGTGCAAGAGCAGCATCTCTGCTCGTTCTAACACCAAAGATATAGCGGCCTGCCGCGTAACCTTTTTGTCATTCTGACAGATTAACTGGATAGAGATGGCAGGATACGGTTCCCGGGGAGTACACCTTGAGCTCAATTGCCAACGTAGCCGATGAGCGGCTCCTGATTGAAGCGGCGCAGCAGGATCCCACTCGCTTTGCGGAGCTGTATGAGAACAACTTTCACCGTGTCTACGCATATATTGCCCGGCGTGTACGCGACCGCGCCGAGGCTGAAGACCTGACCGCCGAGGTTTTTCATCAGGCGCTCTCTAATCTGGGCCGGTTTGAATGGCGAGGTATTCCGTTTGCTGCGTGGCTGTTGCGGATTGCCGCCAATATTCTGGCCGATCGCTGGCAGCGGACATCGAGAGTGCAGGAGGTATCAGCGGAGGCGCTGGAAAGCGCAGAGGCAGGGGCAGGCAAGGAAGTGGAGCTGCGGGCAATGCTGTTTCAACTGGTGGAGAGGCTCCCTGATGACCAGCGGCTGGTGATTGTGAGGCGATTTGTGGAGCAAAAGAGCGCGCGGGAGATTGCCCAGGAGTTAGGACGAACGGAAGGCGCGGTGAAGCAGTTGCAGTTCCGGGCGTTGCAGAGCTTGCGCAGCGAGATGGCTCGAAAGGCCGGCGAGGTCGACGTGCCGCGTTGAGCCGCCTGATTCAGGCGCGGAAGGAACTCCAGGGAACACTTATATCTGTGGCGGTTGGGAGCATAGCGACAAGAATTAAGGAGCAGTCATGAACAACTCTTCTGTTTACGATGAACTTGATCTGGCCATAGGGGCGATGATGGCCAGTCCCGAATTCAAGTCCGGTAGCCCCATGCCTGGCAATTGGAGTGTTGCCGCGGATGCGGAACTGGCTGGCCTGGTGCAAATTGCGTCCGGGTTGTGCAGTCTTCCTCGTCCGGATTTTAAGACGCGACTGAGGACGGAGCTGGAATGGGTCGCGGCTGCACGGCCGCTATCCTCAGCGCGGCAAGCACAGACCACTGACATTCTGCCATCACTCTTTGGTCATGGCTTTGGGACTTATCCCATGCGGCGGGTCAACTTCGCAGCCTCACTGGCAATGCATGCAGTGGCGATCGTTATGCTGGCTGTGCTGGGAGTTATAGCTTTCAAAAAGGAAATCAGAAAGTCGGTGTTTGAAGTGACGGAAGTGAGCATCAGCGATTATGTTCCGCCACCGGGATTGAGCCAGCCACACGGTGGCGGAGGTGGCGGGGCTGCGGACAAGTTCAAAGCTTCCCAGGGATCTTTGCCCAAGGTATCGTCAGAGCAGTTAACCACCCCGACCACAGTCATACGGATTGAACAACCTAAACTGGCGGTTGAGCCTACAATCGTTGCGCCGAACCTGAAGCTGACGCAGACGAATCAGGTGGGAGATCCTCTCTCGGGGCTCATGGCCCCATCAGATGGAAGAGGCGTGGGTTCCGGAATTGGCTCAGGCACCAGTGGTGGCATTGGCAGTGGTATAGGCTCAGGTTTTGGGCCCGGAACTGGCGGTAACTTTGGTGGAGGAGTTTTCACGGTGGGCAACGGAATTACGGCCCCTCATGTGATTTATGATCCAGAGCCTGAGTACTCGTCGGAAGCTCGTCAAGCCAAACATCAGGGAACGGTAATCCTATGGGCGATTATCGGAGCGGATGGTCGTCCGCACGATTTGGGTGTTCACCGATCATTAGGAATGGGCCTGGACGAGAAAGCCATGGAAGCGGTACGCACCTGGCGTTTCCGTCCGGCCACCAAAGATGGTCACCCGGTAGCGGTGCAGATTGAGGTGGAGGTTAACTTTCATCTTTATTGAGCGCGGTCCGTGGGAATGCAAACTCGAACCCCGAGTCGTTAGCGCTGCTGGCAATCGAGTCACCACCATCCCGCTACGCCAAAAACCGCAGGTATCGGGGACCGCGATCATCGGGTCGTCGATCATCCGTTGGAACTCAGGGCCCTCTACCTGTTCATTCAGTTCGCAGCGCTATCAGCGGATCAACTTTCGTGGCATGGCGCGCAGGAATATAGCTGGCGAGTAGCGCGACTGCAGAGAGGAAGATCGCTGCAGCGAAATAGATCAAAGGATCAACCGAACCGGTACCCAACAGATTCCCGGCGCCTCCCATCACGCTGCCGGACACAGATATTGCGGCCACCTTGCGCGAGAGGGCCAATGCCAGCCCTGCTCCCACCAGCAGGCCGGCGAAGGTAAGATTCATCGCCTGGCGAAGGACCAGGGACAGTACGTTCGAGCGTTGCGCTCCGAGAGCCATGCGTATCCCAATCTCGTGCGTCCGCTGGGCCACCGAATAGGCCATCACACTGTAGAGGCCAACCGCTGCCAGTACCAGGGCCAGCAGTCCAAGCGCAGAGAGCAGATTGGCCGTGACTTTTTGTGGATAAAGAGAGACGCTGATGTAATCCGCAAGTGGGAACGAATCAAAGAACGTAACCCGGGGGTCAGTCTCAGAAACTGCGCGCCGCAGCGTGGCATTCGCCTCTTCAGGATTCCCCCGGACCTTCAAGTAGAAGGAAAGGTACATATCGTTGCGATAAACCTGGCGGAAGGGAACGTAGAAGTAGGGTATGGCAGCTTCTGTGGGATAGTTGTACTTGCTGTCTTTGGCCACGCCGATTACCTTGAACCACTGTCCCCACCCATACACCTCTCGTCCAAGTACTGCGCCCGGGCCGAAGAAGCGTTTCACGAATGACTGGTTGACAATCATCACCGGCGCCTTGCCGTCATCGTCTTGCTCCGTGAAGTCGCGGCCTTCCCGCAGAGGGATGTGTAACAACTGAAAATAGCCGGGGGCTACAACGTTGCGGTAGATCTTCATGTTCTCGCCCAGGCTCGGCTGGTAGCCTTTGATCTTCAGGTCTTCCCACCAGCTTGGCTCCAGACCCAGCGGCACGTCGTCCGAGTAGGAAACCGAGGCAATGCCAGGCTCCGACTCGAGTCTTTCCCGCAAACGGAAGCAGAAGTCGCGGCGCTGCATGATGTTAAAGCCACTGGTGGAAAGCGAAAACTTTGCCAGCAACACATTGTCGGGATCGAATCCGGGATCAATCTTCTGCAATGCGCGAAAACCGCGTACAAATAGTCCCGCGCCAATCAAAGCCACCAGCGCCAGCGAGACTTCGGCCAGTACCAGCACCGTTCGCATGCGATGCGAACGTGGGGCTACAGCGCTGTTACGTCCGCTTTCTTTCAGGTTATCGTTCAAGTTGACACGCACAGATTGCAGCGTAGGAGCAAATCCGCACAGCAAGGTAGTGGCCAGGCAGAGCAGGGCTGTGAAGCCCAGAACGGGAAGGCTCAGGTTGGTATTCAGAGCGAAGTGCTCGCCCGGAGGCATCATAAAGCGCAGGGATTTAGCCAACCACACTGACATCAGAACACCGAGCAGAGCCCCTGCAGCGGCCAGTAGCAGGCTCTCCGTAAGCAGCTGTCGGGCCAGACGGCCACGCCGGGCGCCGAGTGCCAACCGCATGCTGAATTCCTTTTGGCGAGTGGTAAATCGCGCTAGAAGCAGATTGGCAACATTAGCGCAAACAATCAGCACCACCACCGCGCATACGGCCATCAGGATCTGCAACGGCGCCAGCAACAATCCTTGTGGTCCGAAATGAGATTTCCACAGCGGCAGGATGGTGGCGCTCACGCCTCCATCCTCCCACGGCTGCGCCTTGGCCATGACAGCCGCCAGTGCTGCAATTTCACTTTGAGCCTGTTCTATGGTCACACCAGGCTTCAATCGCGCAATCCCCACCAAATCGCGGTTCTTGCGGTCGGTGAGCTGCCAGGCGGTTTTGAAACCGCTGAGCTGCGGCCGCATCATGCACGGTATCCACAGATCGTAGGCGAGTCCCACCATGCTTCCGCGAAACGCCGGCGGCGTCACACCAATAATGGTCAGCTCGTGCTGGTTTACCTTGATGGTTTTGCCGGCAATGTCAGGATCAGAGCTGAAACGCGATTGCCAGAACCGGTAGCTGATTACAACCAGCGGAAACGCACCCGGTTTATCGCCATATTCCTCGGGGTTAAAGACGCGCCCCAGGACGGGTTTAATCCCCAGCACTGCGAAATAGTTTCCGGAAACGAATTGTCCCCAGACCCGCGCCGCAGTTTC
>DATDGH010000906.1:0-5138 GCA_036522215.1 Candidatus Angelobacter sp.
ATGATTCCGATGATTTTGAAGATCTTCCCATTGACGGGAAGATCGCGGCCCAGCGCTGCTGTGTCGCGATTGAAGCTCTCGGTCCATAGGCCGTAACTCAAAATTGCTGTTGGTGCAGCCTGCGGCTGGTCATCTTCCGCACTGAATGGATTACCGACCACCGGAAGGATGCCGAGTGTTTGAAAAAAGTCTTTGGAGACCGACAGAGCTTTCACGTACTGCGGCGAACCGGTAGCGGAGATGTTTACTCCCACATCTGCCGGATAAGAAGCGGAAAGTGAGGAAAAGGAATGGGCTTGGCTCCTTACCATAAAGAAAGCCTCGGCTGAAATATCGCCTTGGTCCTGCCAGTGCAGAATGATGAGGCTATCGGGCCCAGGGTAAGGAAGAGGGCGAAGTATGCTGGCGTCGATTATGGTAAAGATGACGATGGTTCCGCCGATTCCCAGGGCGAGGGTCAGCACGGCAACAATGGTGAATCCGGGGTTTCTCCGTAAGGAACGAAAGGAGAAGAATAGATCCTGAATAAATGGACGCACTATTGCCCCCGTTAAGGCTGATTTAGATTGTTCGGGCCGGATTTTGTCCGATCTTACTCTGGCTCACCTCGCCAGCGGCGGCACCCCTAAGCGATCTCCTTGCCGTGACGGAGCCAAAAAGGCTGGGACGATAAACTTCCCCCCGTGTATATATGGCATATGAAGGGCCAATCTAAACTGTTGATTTCAAATGAGAGTATTGGCAAATTTGATTACTGCAAACCCGTGAGTGTCCATTTTTGAACGCAACTGTCCATTGGTGGACGCCCGAGGGCAAAGCTGCTCAAAAATGAAGATTCCCTCGCCGAAGGGCCGGATTGTCGTAGCGAGATATCTTGAACAGAGAAAGTGCCCAAAAATCAGTGCAAAATGTAGTGCAAGATTCCCGGGCGAGCTAAGACTTTGGACCGGCCTCTTCTTGAACTTGCTGAGTGAGACAACTTGGATCACTTACCGACACTTTGATTTTCGATGCGGGACCTCTTTTACATGCGGACGACTGCGGGCTGTCCATCTTTGGACACCTCCGTCCGCGGTTGGACAATACCAGCTAGAACTCGGAACGGGATTTGACAGCCAGTTGAGAACCGGTTCGTTCCACATTTGATTGAATGAGACTGTCCAGCGCCGGACGCAGCTTTCCGTATACGGACACAAATTCAAAGCGAGCAAGATTCTTGTTTACGTTTCCCATGGATTTTACCGTTCCCTTAAATTCTTATAACGCATCACCATGATTTTTAACAGGCGCCATCTGAGAGAATTGAACCATTTTGGGGTCAGATTTGGGACAGAATTTGGGAATAATCCATTAAAACACCTGGTATTTCTACTCTGGAACTTATCTTGCAAATGAAAACTCAGACATCGTCCTTAAAATTCAAACTGCACCAGAAAGGGCAAAACATGGGCACCGTCCTCCAGCTTCAGAAACTCAGACCCACGTCCAACATGGCGGATATGAATCTTGTGTTGATGAGCACCTACAGCGGCATATGTCCCACCACCGCCGCCAACGACGAAACCAGGCAATTCGAAATGGAATAACAGCAACGGGCCGTGCAGCAGGCAGCGCGGTTGAACATAAGCGTTCATCAGGATTAGAGCTGAGGAGAATACTCAATGCGGAGCAGTCCCAATCTGATTTATCGCTTGCTACACAGGGATTACCCGGAAAGCTTCGCGGCCTATTCTCCTCAGACAAAAGATTTTTATGAACTGGTTCACTCGCAACTTCCTGAGAATTGGACCATCGAGCGGAGAGAAATGTGGTTTTATTGCGGCGCTCCACTCGCCAGCCTTCCATTGCAGGGATGGAAGATCCACGTTTCTGCGACGACCAAAAATTCTCGTGAGACCCTTGCAAGAATCGCAGCAGTGCTGTTCAAGCACGACGATGTCTGTTTCAAGTTTGCAGCAGACCAGTCACTGGTTTCTCTGCTGAATAGCAAGAGCTGGCCAAGAGCTGCCTCGGGGAAGTTCATCACGATTTATCCGCCAGACAACCATCGCTTTCTTGAATTGATTGAAGAGGTGCATCAGGCCACTGCTGGATTGCGAGGGCCTTACATACTGTCCGATCACCGATACAAGAGCAGCGGCGCGGTGTTTTATCGCTACGGAGGCATTCGAACGCAGACCGTCCTGAATGTAAAAGGTGAAAGAGTCCCTGTCCTGAAGAGCCCCGATGGCAGCCTGGTTCCCGATCAGCGACTTGCATATCCTACTGTTCCAGACTGGGAAGAACCGGTCCTGCTGGTGGAGGAAGAGGAGAGTGCGGGTGGGACCGGCGACGGTGTGAGCCTGATGCACGGCCGCTACACGATTGAGAAAGCAGTTGCATTCTCGAATTCCGGTGGAGTGTATTGCGGACGAGATAGCCAGTCTGGCCGGAAAGTGATTGTGAAGGAAGCGCGTCCGTGCATAAGTTCAGGCACAGAGGACTATGACGCTATCGAGTTGCTCAAGAAGGAGTACCGGCTTCTCAGAGCGGTGGCGGACACCGGCATTGCTCCGCAGCCGCTTGATCTATTTCAGGAGTGGGAACACTGGTTCCTGGTGGAGGAATTCATCGAAGGAATAGAGATTGGCCGGCACTCGGCAGCCCATAACATCCTGCTCAGGACGAGGCCGACAGCACAGGATTGTAAGGAGTGGAGCGAGCGGTTCCGAGGGCTGTGTAAAGAGCTGCTTACAATTTTGAAGATCCTGCACAGCCGGAACATCGTGTTCGCGGACCTTTCGGCGAGCAACCTGATGGTCACCGCAGATGGCCAGGAGATGAAAATCATCGATTTCGAAGGCGCCTACCAGCCTGGAGTGGACCGTCCGACGCACATCTATACGCCGGGGTTTGCGTCGCGGCATCGTATTGCCGGCGGCGAGGCCAGGCAGGAAGATGATTATTACTCGGCAGGGGCGGTTCTGCTTTCATACCTTCTCCCCATCAATGGCCTGCTGCACTTGAACACTCAAGCCAGGCATGAGTTTCTTGCTTCTATCCGCAATGACATTGATCTGCCTGCAAGCATGATTGATGTGATTAATCAGTTGATGGACCTGCCGGAATCCTGCTCCTCCTCCTCGGCGCCGGATCACCAGGTTGAGGTGGCCGAGACTCCTTGCACCAATTCGCAGTGCGGGTCGAGAGAGACGCATGAGTTGTATCAAGCCGTACTGAACGGCGTTGTCACGCACATTCATGGAACGGCAGACTATAAACGCAGCGACCGTTTGTATCCTGCCGACCCAAGAATCTTTTCGACTAATCCTCTCAGCCTCGCTTATGGCGCCTCAGGAGTTGTCTATGCGCTCCAGAGAATTGCAGGCAGAGTTCCTCAAGCGGCCATTGATTGGATTTTGCAACACCAGGTGACCTCCTCGGATTACCCGCCCGGCCTCTATATCGGCATGTCAGGAATTGCGTGGTCGCTGCTTGAGATTGGCTTGCGAGAACGCGCAGAAGAAATCTTCCGGGCAACCTTCAGCCACCCCCTGATTCATAAAGGCGCAGATTTGTTCCACGGAATGGCAGGGTGGGGCATGACTGGACTGCGCTTCTTCCAGGAAACCGGTAACGAACTCTATCTGGAGCAGGCCAAGGATGCAGGCAACCGGCTTATGGAATCTGCGTGGCAGTCAGATCGCGGACTCTATTGGCCCGCATCTGATGAGCGACCGCTGGGAGTGGCGCACGGCAGCAGCGGCATAAGTTTGTTTCTGCTCTATTTATATCTGGCTACCAAGACCGAACGCTATTTGGATATAGGATTGCAAGCTCTTGATTTTGATTTGAGCGCCGCCGTTCCAACGAAGGATGGCGGGCTCTCATGGGGTGAGTCTGTTGATCTGCCATCGCCTTTATATCCATATTGGCGGTTTGGCAGTGCTGGAGTTGGTATGGTGACCGCACGTTATGAACGGCTGACAGGATCAATGCGCTACCGTTCCATTTTGGAACAGATCTTCATCGATACCGACCGGAAGTACGCAGTCTTGCCCGGCTGCTTCACAGGGTTGGCCGGCTTGGGTGAATTTTTGCTCGATATGTACGACCTCCGCGGAGAACGGCGGTTTTTGCAAAGCGCACACAGGGTCGCTGAAGGAATCATGCCTTTCCGAGTAGAGCGGAATGGCACTGCTTTTCCGGGAGAAATGTTGTCCCGGCTGTGCTGCGGCTATGGCACTGGGAGTGCAGGTGTTGGACTGTTTCTGAACCGGCTCCTCGGTAACCAGAAAAACAATTTTATGCTGGACGAACTTTTTTCAAACGTTATGGGAACGCACAGCAGATGCGCCACGCAAGATGGTGACATGGCATCCTGCGTGCCGGCAGTTTAAACCGGTGCGACGCGTCAAACGGAGAGGTATCACTCGGAGCTGAGAAATAACCCGGAGCAAACGAGCACCCGGCTACACTGCGAAAAAGAATCTGAGTACGAGTTGGGTTGTCCTTTTTGACATTATCGAGGAATTGTGACTGACCAGCTCAAGACATTGTAATCGCCTTAGAGTACGCAAACCGAAACGACACAAGCAGCGGCTGCCGCGCGTGCCATGAGGACTCGGCAGAAACCTGGAAATAAACCACGTGTGAGAAAAAGGGCGGAGCTACGTGCTGCGCGAGAGGGGCGATATGGAAAGGATGAGCGTTGGCGATCATGTCTCCGAAGCCGCACAAGCAGGGTGGCTGGAGCCGAAGTGGTATGTGCTCTTTGTACGATCCAATCAGGAAAAGCGAGTAGCCCAGCATTTGGAGTATCGAGCTATTGAACATTTTCTTCCTGTATTTGAGTCAGTGCGGCAGTGGCGTGATCGCAAGGTCAAGTTGCAGAGTCCCCTGTTTCCGGGATATGTATTTGTTCGGCTGGCGATGACAGAGCGGCTGAAAGCGTTGGTGGTTCCTAACGTGGTGGACCTAGTAGGGACGAGGAATGTTCCCACTGCCATCGCGGACCAGGAAATAGACTGGATCCGCAGGGGAGTGGGACACGGCAAAGCCCAGCCCCATCCCTACCTGAGAGCAGGAATCCGAGTGGTGATCAAGGCCGGAGCGATGGCGGGGATGGAAGGCATTCTGCTGCGGACGCAGAACAGCAC
>DATDGH010000907.1:0-2435 GCA_036522215.1 Candidatus Angelobacter sp.
GATTTCGTTACTCTAACCATTTATGAGATAGCTTGGAAGTACTAAACTACCGCTGATCCCGCTCTGCGGGACTGATTTGACGGATCAGCGCACATCGGTCTCATCAGCGTCATCAGTGGTAAGATTTTGCTGAGGGCTTGAAGGAGGCAAATAGTGGAGCCCCAACTCAAAACCATCTCCAAGAACGGCATCCATGAGGCTTTGTCAAAGGCCCAGCATTATCGTTACCTGAACCAGGCGGAAGAAGCGGAATCCATTTGCCGCGACATTCTGGCGGTTGATCCTGAGAACCAGAAGGCACTACGTCTCCTGGGGCTGGCAATTACTGATCAGTTTACCGGCGCAATGACCGACCAGCATCGCGAAGCCGAATCCTGCTTTGAGAAACTCTCTAGCACTTATGAACGCTTCTATTATCTCGGCATTCTCTACGAGCGTCGGGCCAAGGCACAGATGCGAGCCGGACATCTGGCCCACAGCCTGCTGATGAGTTTTCAGCACGCCATGCATTGCTTCGAAGAGGCTGAAAAAATCCGGCCTCAGGGCAACGACGACGCCATCTTGAGATGGAACCGCTGCCAGCGCCTGATGCAGAGCATTCCCGAACTTACCCGTGAGCGTGAACAGGCATTCGAAGCAGGTGACAGCCCGCCGGTTTAGTCACTTCAGTGATTTTTGCGGGCGGCTACTACTCGTGGAATGCCTTGCAAATCGGCTGTGGTCTGGACGTCAATCCAGTCTGTGAGCAGCGCCTTTACTTTTTCTTCCGTGGAGAAGCCGATCTCCATCACCAGCCAGCCGCCGGGATTCAGGACTGCATGTGCCTGAGGGATGAGCTTCTTATAGATGTCCAATCCTTCCTCGCCGGAAAAGACGGCTATCTTGGGTTCAAACTCGCGCACCTGCTTTTGCACTTTGTCGGCTTCTGACTCGCCGACGTAGGGTGGATTACAGACGACAAAATCGAACTGCTCTCCCACATAGACCGAAAGCAAATCAGAACGGCGGAGCTGAACCTGACGGTTCAGGCGAAGCCGCGCAGCGTTGATGCGGGCAATTTCCAGGGCCTCGTCAGAGATATCGCAGGCGTGCATGTCCACCCCAAGCAGCTCGCTCGCCAGGGCGAGCGCGATGCAGCCCGTTCCCGTCCCCACATCAATCATGCGAAGCTTCTCTTCGGGATCGCGTTGCTGCACCAGTGCGAGCACGGTTTCCACCACATGCTCAGTCTCCGGACGCGGGATCAGCACCGCAGGCGAGACGATCAGATCCAGTCCCCAGAATTCCTGGTGTCCGATGATGTACTGCGTAGGACATCCACGGGCCCGCTCGCGAACCACATCGTCGTAGCGGGACTGCTCTTGTGGCGCGAGCGGACGCTCGGGATGAGCATAGAGATAGGCCCGGTCGCAACCCAGGACAAACATCACAAGCAACTCGGCATTCAGGCGAGGGGAGGGAACGTCGTTGTTCAAAAAGAAGTCGTAGGTGGAGTCAATCGCCTGCTTGAGTTGCATGGCTGCGGTGCTAAAGCGCCACCGTTTCCGTCTGGTTCTTGAGTTTTTCTGCCTGGAAATGAGTAACAAGCGCGTCGATGATCGGCTGGAGCTTGCCGTCCATGACTTCAGTCAACTGGTGCAAGGTGAGGCCGATGCGATGGTCGGTCACGCGGTTCTGGGGAAAATTGTAAGTGCGAATTTTCTCGCTGCGATCGCCGCTGCCCACCATGGCTTTGCGCTCTTTGGCCAGCGCCTGCTGCTGTTTTTCCAACTCCATCTCATACAGCCGGGCGCGCAGCACGCGCATGCCTTTTTCGCGGTTTTTGATCTGCGACTTTTCATCCTGGCAACTGACCACGGTGTTGGTGGGGATGTGAGTGATCCGCACAGCGGAGTAAGTAGTATTCACAGACTGTCCGCCGGGTCCGGAGGAACAGAAGGTATCAATGCGCAGGTCCTTGGCCTCAATTTTGACGTCCACATCTTCAGCTTCGGGCAGCACCGCCACGGTGATAGCGGAAGTGTGGACCCGGCCCTGCTGCTCCGTCTGTGGAACGCGCTGCACGCGATGCACGCCACTCTCATACTTGAGCCGCGAATAGACGCCCTTACCCTCGATGATGGCGATGACTTCCTTCAAACCACCCACGCCCGACTCTGAGGTCGAAAGCACTTCCACCTTCCAGCGCTGGCCTTCAGCGTAGCGGCTGTACATGCGGAAGATCTCCGCCGCGAACAGCGTGGCCTCGTCGCCTCCGGTGCCGGCGCGGATTTCCAGCACAATGTTCTTTTCGTCATTGGGATCTTTGGGGACGAGCAGGAGCTTCAGATCGTCGCCTACTTTTGCCACACGCTCATCCAGCCGAGCCAGCTCTTCCTGCGCGTACTCGCGCAGCTCAGCGTCCGATTCATCGGCAATGATGGCCTTGCTTTCCT
>DATDGH010000908.1:0-4105 GCA_036522215.1 Candidatus Angelobacter sp.
GTCAGACGGCCTGCACCAGGCGATTGAAGCCAAAGAGGGCGTCAAGATCGAGCGCGAAAACCAGACCCTGGCCACCATTACCTTCCAGAACTATTTCCGCATGTATAAGAAGCTGGCCGGCATGACTGGCACGGCGGAGACGGAAGCGCCTGAGTTCGAGAAGATTTATAAGCTGGAAGTTGTAGTCATTCCCACGAACCGGGAGTTGCGCCGCATCGAGAATGCGGACATCGTGTACCGCACGGAAAAGGAAAAATATTTTGCAGTGGCCGATGAAGTGCAGAAGATCAGCGCCGAAGGCCGGCCCGTTCTGGTAGGCACGACTTCAATTGAAAAATCAGAGCGCCTTTCTGATCTGCTCAAGAAAAAAGCGGTAAAACACGTCGTGCTTAACGCCAAGTATCACGAGCGCGAGGCGGAAATTGTAGCCCAGGCCGGCCGCCTGGGTGTGGTCACCATCGCCACTAATATGGCCGGACGCGGCACAGACATTCTGCTCGGCGGCAATCCGGAATTCATGGCCCGCCAGGAGGCGGTGAAGAAAGGCTTTGCCCAGCAGCTGCGTACCGCCGGCGGCGAAGTGGTGTTACAGCAGGACAGCGCGCAAACCATTGTCTTCTATTACAACGGCATCGAATATCAATGTCCCACGCCGCAGTGGAATGAGACCTTAAGCAAATACAAGACAGAAACAGATGTCGAGCACGACCGGGTCGTTCAGGTCGGCGGCCTGCACATTCTTGGAACCGAACGGCACGAGGCCCGGCGTATTGACAATCAGTTACGCGGACGCGCTGGCCGCCAGGGCGACCCCGGCTCCTCGCGCTTTTACCTTTCGCTGGAAGACGATCTCATGCGCATCTTCGCCCGCGCCTGGATCTCCAACTTCCTGCAGAAGATGGGCATGACCGAAGGCGTGCCCATTGAATCACGCATGATTACCCGCCGCATTGAAGGCGCGCAGAAGGCGGTTGAAGCCCAGCACTTTGAGTCGCGCAAACACATCCTGGAATACGACGACGTGATGAACAAGCAGCGCGAAGCCGTCTACGGCCTCCGCCGCCAACTTCTGGAGGGTGTGGATCAGAAGGAGCTGATCCTGGATGACTACGTCGCGGGCATGGTGGGAGAAGCCCTGGAGACATTTGCGCCGCGCAACGCGCATTTTGATCAGTGGGACATTGATGGACTGAAAAAGAATATCCCGGAGAATTTCGGACTCGACCTGGACAAGCGCGGAGTAGATGCGGAGAAGCTCAATCGCCAGGAGTTGGGCGATGCGATTTTTGATAAGCTCCGCGAAATCTACGAGGAGAAGGAAAAGCAACTCAGCGCGGAGGGCATGCGCTATCACGAGCGCATGATCATGTTGAGCGTCCTGGACACGCAGTGGAAAGACCACCTGCTCAACATGGACCATTTGAAAGAGGGAATTGGCCTGCGCGGTTATGGCCAACATGACCCTCTGGTGGAGTATAAGCGCGAGTCTTTCCAGATGTTCGAGTCAATGATGCAGCGCTTCCAGGAAGATACCATCCGTTATCTGTTCCACATGCGGATTGAGGAGGCGCCATCCAGGTCTGCGGCTGCTGCTGGAAATGACGACGAAGGCCCCAACCTGCCTCCGCCATCGCGCCGGCGCGCCGCTACTTCAGTAGACGATCTTGAAGCCCAGTTTGAGCGCCGGAAAAAGCGTGAGTTAGAGCAAGCGCGCATGGCTGGCGCTACCAACGGCAACAAGCCGCAACAGGTGGTTCGAGGCGCAGCGAAAGTTGGACGCAACGATCCATGCCCCTGCGGATCGGGCAAGAAATATAAAAAGTGCTGCGGAGTGAAGGTGTAACCCCTGCTCCTGGCTCTTAGCCTTTGGCCTTTGGCTTCTGTCTCGTGGTTTTCAGCGCTCTGAGTGCCCTGTTCGGGTTGACAAGTCAAGAATTTTCTTATCTAAGTGGGATCGTCATCGCTCGACAGCCGAAAGCTAATAGCCAAAAGCCAGCGCTACTGCGTAGCGCGTTCCTGCAACCCGGTAACCACTGACTTCGGCGTTGCCAGATAGCCTGAGACCTTGTTCTTGTCCACACTGTTGACGACCACCTCAAACAAATTGTGGTCTTTGCCCGTGTAAAACTGGAGCGGCTCGTTGATGCTCTTGTCTTTCTTCTCAATCTTCTTGTCGTCGGCCAACACGTAAAGCGTGAACTGGCCCTTCTTTGAATCGGTGCTCTTGAGCTGAAGACCGACCGTGGCCACGTGCGACGTGTCCTTCCCTTTGATGAGAGTGAACTCGTAATAGTTCCGGTCGCCCCTGTGTTTCAGGACCTCCAGTTCGCCGTGAGTGGTTGCGATTAGCTCGGATTCCTTGTTGAGATCGCCAATTGCGTGCTCCAGCTTGGCTTTGGTCGCTTCCAGGTCGGTTCGGGTCGCGGTGACATCATCCTTGACCTTAACCACGTCTGTCTTGACTCCGGTCACTGCGCCTGAGACTGCGCAAAACTGCTGCTTGGTTTGCTCAGCCTCGGCCTCAACCTTTGAGGCAATCTCTTTTTGCTCGCGCTGCAGGGCGGCTGCCCTCTTGGTCAGGTCCTGGCGGGTCATGCCCATCTTCTGCATCAGAGCATCAACCGAGGCGCGATTCTGGCTGTTGCTCTCCTCCACCTTTTTCAGGAGCTCTTCTTCCTTGGCGTTTTGTCTCCGCTCCAGATCGTCAATCCGGCTGAAAGCCATCACGCCGAACACGACCGTAGCAATGATGTAAATCCCGCCCAGGATCAGGAGGATATTCCGTACGATGGGGCTGCCGCCTTCGGGCTGAGCTCCGTCTGCCATGAAGTCACCTCTCTGCTGAATTGGGGAGGACATCACTCATTCTTCAGCAGAACTGCTGCTCTGTCAATGAACCTGCGTTTAGTGTTCAGGGCTCCTCTGGCGTATCATCAAGCTAGTACAATCGCGGTTTTGTGCATCTAAAGTCGTATGGACCCTATGAAGATTGTCCGCAAGCTGAGGCCCCGTTCGGTGCGCGAAGCGGTCTCGCTCTTTTTCCTGGCGCTGGGCCTGGCGTTGATCGGCTATGTTGGCAGTCAGTATTGGGAGATGTATCACAGCCAGAAGCAACTTCAGGCAAAATGGGAAAAGCAAGCCGTGGCTGCGACTACTCCCGGCCAGCCCAAGCTCTCGACGGAAGAGATGCTTACCAGGGTGTCCATTCCCAAGATCAATCTCGATGCTATCGTGGTTGAAGGGGCCACATCGAAACAACTGACGAAGGGTCCCGCCCACATGACGGAGACAGCTTTTCCGGGTGCGACCGGTAATGCCGTGATTACCGGACATCGAGACACATTCTTTCGCCACATTTACGAACTGCAGAAGGGCGATGCCATTTTTGTCCGGCGCAACGGTGAATCCTTCAAGTATGAAGTGACGGGAAAAAAGGTGGTCAAGCCGGAAGATGTGAGCGTGCTCAAACAAACGTCAGATGCACAACTCACGCTGATTACCTGTTATCCCACCTACTACATAGGCCCCGCCCCGGAGCGACTGGTGGTTTTCTCCAAACTGGTGGACCACGGGACAGAGATGCACGCTGAGAATTCCGCCGGCAGCGACGGCGCATCGCATTGACATCACTGCAACCAGCCAATTCCTGCCGCTTCCTCCGCTAGAATTACATTGTGAAAGTCTGGGATGTCATCATCTCCGGCGCCGGAATCATCGGGGTTTCACTGGCACTGGAAGTGCGTGAGCGCGGCGCAGCAGTTCTGGTTTTGGATCGCGGTGAGCCCGGCAGGGAAGCATCTTCGGCTGCCGCCGGAATGCTTGCCGCAACCGATCCTGAGACTCCGGAGCAGTTACGGCCGCTTGCGTATGCCGGGGCCAGGCTATATCCGCGGTTCGTGGAAAAGCTGGAGCACCTCTCAGCAGTCAAGACGGATTTCAGACGCGGAGCCATTGCCTTACTACCGAATGCCATGGTCCCTCCTGAACACAGACTGCTCTCCGCCGCTGAGCTTAGAGGGCTGGAACCTGGGCTGAATCCAGGCAGGTTCGCGGCAGCGATTGCGGACAACGAGAACAGTGTTGATCCGGATTTGCTGATGCGGGC